>CALKGI010000167.1 GCA_938085045.1 uncultured Alteromonadaceae bacterium | reverse complement strand
GTGGTATTAACCGACTTTTTGCTATTTAACCAACCTGTTGCGATTAATCCATCGGCAAAAACTAGCGACGAGGTTTTCACCCTACCCAAAGCCATAAATGTGCTAGATGAGTTAACGCTGAGTCATGAACATACTTTGGTTTCATTTGCGTTTGCAGCGCTGCATTTTGCCAACCCGATGCGTAATCAATACGCCTATAAACTGCAAGGTTGGGATAAGAATTGGATAAAAACCGACGCCAAAATGCGCCGCGCAACCTACACCAATATTCCTGCGGGCGATTATGTGTTTAGGGTTAAAGCCAGTAATAAAGATGGCCACTGGAATGAGCAAGGCAGGTCGCTACGCCTTATTGTTGAGCCGCCACCATGGGAAACTTGGTGGGCCTATACCCTTTATTGGCTGCTGGCGGCGGTATCTGTTGCGTTAATTGTTCGCTCTTATCATAAAAAAATTGAAAACGAGCGGGAGGTAATTCAGCAACTGATGCAGGTCGATAAACTCAAAGATGAGTTCTTGGCCAATACTTCTCATGAATTACGCACGCCGCTCAATGGCATTATTGGTTTGGCCGAATCTTTGATAGACGGTGTGGCAGGCAAGCTACCCGACAGTGCCAACCATAACTTGGCTATGGTGGTGGCCAGTGGCAGGCGATTGGCTGATTTGGTTAACGATATTCTCGACTTTTCAAAACTCAATAACGCCAATATTGCACTGTTTACCAAGGCGATAGATTTACATGCGGTGGTTGATGTAGTGGTTACTCTGTCACAGCCATTATTAGCGGGTAAGTCGGTAGAGCTGATTAACGATGTGCCCAAAGGATTGCCTCCGGCACAGGCTGATGAAGACCGTTTGCAGCAAATTTTGCATAATTTGGTGGGTAACGCCATCAAGTTTACTGAAAAAGGCAAGATCACCATTACAGCCAATCAAACGGATACGGGCTTGGAGGTTGCGGTTAGCGACACTGGAATTGGCATTGCCGAAGATAAGTTTGCGCTAATTTTTGAATCGTTTGAACAAGTGCAAGGCAGCACTGAGCGCGCATTTGGTGGTACGGGATTGGGGTTGGCGGTATGCAAGCAACTGGTGGAATTGCACGGTGGCTGGTTGTCGGTTGAATCGGTGGTGGGCGAGGGGTCGGTGTTTAGTTTTACTTTACCAATTTCACAAGATGAATCGGCGGGAGATATCTGTATTAATCAGGCAGTCGCACGTTTGCACCTGCTCGAAACCTACGACGAGCAAGGTGTGGTTGTAGGCCCCGACACTAAAATTTTGCCCTCGCTAGACACTGGGCATGACGGCAGCCAGTTTCGTATTTTGTTGGTGGATGACGAACCGGTCAATCGTCAGGTGTTACACAATCATTTGTGCATGCAAAATTATCAATTGGTTGAAGCGGTTGGTGGCCAGCAGGCACTGGATATTTTAGAGCAATCGACCGAACAAGGTGAGCCTTTTGATTTGATTTTACTCGACATTATGATGCCCAAAGTGTCGGGTTATGATGTTTGTAAAAAGCTGCGAGAGATTTATCCGGTCAACGATTTGCCCGTGATTTTTTTAACTGCCAAAAATCAGGTAGCCGATTTGGTGCAAAGCTTTGCGGTAGGGGCCAACGATTACTTAAGTAAACCAGTGTCGAAACATGAGCTACTGACCCGAGTTGAAACCCACCTTAAATTGCTAGATATCAATCGTAATCTTGAAAACAAAGTGGCCGAACGGACTGAAGCGTTAGAGCAGGCAACACAAGCTAAGTCAGACTTTTTGGCCAAAATGAGTCATGAAATTCGCACCCCCATCAATGCGGTGATTGGCTTGAGCCGGTTGGCATTAAAAACCAAACTTGACCATCAACAGCGCGATTATGTCGAAAAAGTTGTCGATGCCGGTGCTGCGCTGCTGGGCCTCATCAACGACATACTTGATTTTTCAAAAATCGAAGCGGGTAAGCTGAACATTGAAAGTACCAAGTTTAAACTCGACAAACTGTTGCGCCGTTCGATTAACCTCAGCGCGATGAATGCTCATGCCAAGGGTTTGGCGTTAGTCATCGATATTCATGACGATTTACCATCTGTATTGATTGGCGACCCTTTGAGGTTGCAGCAAATTATCGTTAACTTGGTTAATAATGCGGTCAAATTCACCGAAAAGGGCAGTGTTTGCGTCAAAGTTGATATCAAAGAAGAAATTGAGTATCAACTGTTGTTGCATTGCAGCGTTATCGACACGGGGATTGGCATGACACCCGAGCAGCAGGCGAATTTGTTTCAGTCATTTGCTCAGGCTGATGAAACGGTTACCCGAAAATACGGCGGTACTGGGCTGGGCTTGGCTATTTCGAAACAACTCAGCGAATTGATGGGTGGCGAAATTTGGCTTGAGAGCGAGCTGGGCGTAGGGTCGGTTTTTCAATTTACTGCGGTGGTCGATAAACTCCCCAAAGATTTAGAACATTTGATTGACCTTGATGAGTTTGAAGAGCAAGAGATGGAAGCGCCCAATTTTTCTTCATCGGTGATTTTACTGGTCGAAGACAATGCCATTAATCGTCAGGTGGCCGAGGGTTTTTTAAAAGACACCGAGGTAAAAATCGAGATTGCCGAAGATGGTTTAATCGCACTAGAAAAACTGCAACAGCATTATTATGACTTGGTGTTTATGGACATTCAAATGCCGAGAATGGACGGCATCACGGCCAGCCAAGAGATAAGACAAACCCTTAAACTGACCGATATACCAGTGATAGCAATGACAGCCCACGCTATGGAAGCCGACATTGAGCGCTCAAAAGCAGCGGGTATGAACGACCACATCACCAAACCACTAGACCCCAATGTGTTGTATCGCACCATGCTTAAATATCTTAGGGTTAGCGACGACAAGCCGATTTTAAATTTGTCGTCTCAAGAACAAACAACAACCCAAACAGCCCCGGTAAAAGTAGAGCAAGCAACCCTACTTGAACGATTGAGTGAAGTTGACGGGTTAGAGGTTAAGCAGGCAATCGTTAGAATGCATGGTAAAACCGAGCTTTATTTGGGGTTGGTAAAAGACTTTCAAAAACAGCAGCAATCGCTTGATGATTCATTATTGGCACTATATGACGCCGAGCAATGGGAAGAGCTGTACCGCGTAATACACTCATTGAAGTCAAACTCTGCTTATATTGGTGCTTTGGCGCTGTCGCAGTTAAGCGAGCAACTTGAAACGGCGCTGGGCAACCAAGATTATGATAAAGCCTTACTGATTAAGTTGTGCGAAAACCTTGGGCCTTTGATGGCACAACTAAATAAAATCGTTGAAACTGACGTGGTGAGCGACCCTGATGTTATCTTTTCACAAGAGCAGTTTAAACAGTCGTTGATTAATATTTTACCTCTGTTGCACAGTTCTGACTTTGCCGTAGAAGACCATTTACCTGCGCTAACGCTGCTGTGCTCTGGCAGCGAATATGCTCAACGAATTGAGCAAATGGTGGCGCAGATTGATGACGTTGAATACGATAATGCTTTGGAAATTGCGGTGGGGATTATGGCTGAGCTTGATTGACTTGACCTTAAAGCCGGGGGCATCCATGCCGCAGGCAACCATAAGTCTAAGCAGTAACCGCCGGACCACGCTCTTCTTTAATACAGCAATACCCTAAAAAGCCGCTGTAAACATCTACCAAAATATGTAGTACTATCGGTATAATAATCGAATCTGTCACTAGATATATCCCTGCCATCACCGCACCAATTAGCGCAGTTCTGAGCACATGAGCGGGTCCTTGATAAATGTGACCTGCGCCAAATGCAAGGCTCGACACAATTACCGCTCCCCACATCGGCATTTGGCCACCTAGTACGTGCAGCATATAACCGCGAAACAATAGTTCTTCACAAACCCCCGCAGCGACCGACACACCCAAAGTGAAGTAGCGTAACTCTTTAACATTGCTAGGCATAAGCCACTGAACGTATTCGAGTTGTTCGAGCGTGGTTTTTTTGGCTTCATTGTCATTGTTCAGTTGTTTTAATGACACGACTAAATATGCGCTTAGCAATATTACTGCAACAATGGCAATTTGATTGGCCATGTTCCATTGCCATTTTAAACCTATGTCAGCCATTGACAGCTCACTACCAAAAATCAACGGCAACAATATTAAGGTGGGCGCCCATAGAAAAAACATGGTGCTGCGATAGACGTTTATACGCTTGGTGGGGTCAGATGCGACCATTTGCTTTTCTTTGGCTGTGGTCAGATAAATGTAAATCGGGTAGCCAATGAAATAACTC
Source organism: uncultured Alteromonadaceae bacterium (assembly GCA_938085045.1). GTDB lineage: Bacteria > Pseudomonadota > Gammaproteobacteria > Enterobacterales > Alteromonadaceae > JABSOG01. The sequence continues at coordinate 8,317 of CALKGI010000167.1, read as the reverse complement.
CATAATAAATAGTCTAAATAAGCCATAAGTAACCTCGTGTAGTATGTTTTTGCGAACTTGTTGGTAAGTTTAGAGGTTGAATGACTTTAAATAAATAGTATGTTAGTTTTGTGTGTATAAACTAAAAGTTTAATATTGGTGATATATGTTCAAAACCGAAACCCTAACAGCCTTTGTGCAAGTGGCAAAATATGGCAGTTTTACAGCCGCTGCAAATGCGCAAGGCCAAACGCCCATGGCACTGAGCAAGCAGGTGTCGCAACTTGAAAGCCGCCTGACAGAGGCGTTGTTTGAGCGCAGCACCCGTAAAGTCAGTTTGACTGAATTTGGCGAATCTTTTTTGCAGCGGGCACAGCAAATTCTTGCGCAACACGATTCGCTCGACAGCTGGCTTGAAGCAAGAAAAGGCAAGGTGGCCGGTACGCTTAAAATAGTGACCCAAAGTGTGCAAACTTATGACGAAACGGTGTTTTTGTGGTTGGCAGAATTTCACCAATTGTATCCTGACATTGAACTCGAGTTTGATGTTCAAGAAAACATGATTGATATCAATAACGATGCGCATGATATTTATTGGGGCGTATCAGACTATTTGGGGCAACAGCATCCTGGGCTGAAATGCCGTTCTATGTGGAAAGCCGATTACGGTATTTTTGCCTCGCCTGCTTATCTAGATAAATATGGTACGCCCGATATACCAGACGACTTGCAAAAGCACCGCATGATTGGCCACCCGCATGCACAACCGGGGAATTTACTGGTGGTAAATAAAACGCCGAACAGCAAACAAACCGAGATGGAATATCAACTGCTACCATCACCGATAAAATCGGTTGCTAGTCATTCAGATTTGGCTGTGCAGGGGTTGGGGTTAATCAATGCACTGGTTGATAACCTTGATATAAAAACCTATTTGGCCAGTGGACAATTGGTGCCTGTATTACAGGATTATTGGTATCAAAACGTTGAGGTTTATATTTATTATCAGCAGGTTAAGTTTGAACAACCCAAGGTTCGAGCATTTATCGATTTTTTCTTGTCTAAACGCGGCGAATGGTAAATTTACTTGCTAATCTAATGATCCTACAAAAAATAAAAAACAAGGAAAACACAATGAAATCAATCACCCCTTACATCAATTTTGACGGTAACTGCGAAGAAGCCTTTTTGTTTTACCAAAGTATATTTGGTGGCGAGTTCCCTTATATTGGCCGATTTAGTGACATGCCAAACGATCAGGGTCTTGAGATATCAGAATCTGACGCCAACAAAATTATGCATGTCTCTTTGCCTATCGGCGACTCTGTGTTGATGGGCAGTGATAGCTGCGAAGCATTTGGGCCGCCATTACAAATGGGCAATAATTTTTCAGTGTCAGTTGATGCCGATTCTGATGAAGAGGTCGACCGAATATTCAATGCATTGGCCGAAGGTGGGAGCGCGAATATGCCACCTAGCAAAACATTTTGGGATTCTTATTTTGGCATGTTGACGGATAAATTCGGGATTAACTGGATGGTTAGTTGCGATTCGGCTGAAGCGCCAGCCGCAGCCCAATAGGTTAAATTAAGGGGCCATTATGGCCCCTTCAAATTTTTATTGTAAACGACACGCTATTATTTATTGCTCAAGCATTGCGTATTTGTTGAATGTACCAGAGCGATTACTACGTTGTTCTTCATAGGCGCGTTTGGCCTGAATCAATCCTGATTCTGACAACTCAAGTGCCACTTTGTCACGAGCGATATTGACACTTTCATACCCGTTATCGGCCGCCATAGCCAACCAGATGTATGCATTGATTTTGTTGGTTCTGACACCTTTGCCTTGATAATACATCATCCCCAAACTGTGTTGTGCGCCTATGCTGCCGTTTTGGGCGGCTCTTTGATGCAACGCTGCGGCTCTTGCATGGTCTTGTTTTACACCTTCGCCATATTCTAACATTAATGCCAATTTGTATTGGGCTTGAACACTGCCTGCATCGGCAGCTTGTTCGATTATGTTGAATGATTTCTGGCTTAGTGAGGCGGCAGGGCTGATGCCGGGTTGACTTACTTTTGCGAAATCTTCTCTGGCTTGGCTAGCTGTGGTGAGGGTGAATAAAACGGTTGCTGCTGCCAAAGATTTTAAGGTGTTCCAACGCATGACGATATTCCTATAGATTTATTTGCTGTTAATTTTTAACCATGAGAATTATGGTTAAGCGCAACATTTTCTACAATGGAAAAAAACTTTTTGACGTGTAAGACATCAACCACAGGTGTTGAAGGTGATTTTCTGTTTATCGCTTTGATTTTGGCTCCTAAGCGCTTGGTATATGCCCTTAATACGGTGCTTTCATGGGTGTTTAGTGGTTTGTGAACATAATGATAAAACGGTAATTATACCCATATAATCAGTCATTTAAGCTTGCTGAATGACCTATTTCGTCGGTTCAAAACCTTTATATAGCGGGTTTATGTTAATGAATTGAGAATTTTAATTAAAGATTTTGCCATCGTGTCCGATAACATAATTAGTAACATTATTATTGCTCATTATGAGGTAGGTTTAGATGACAGATCGAGACGATTTTCAAGAAATTTACAACGATTTAAAGCGTTTCTACTCAAATAGTGGTGATTTGGCGAGCGCAATCTTGCCGTTTGTTTCTCACACTAGTGATTTTAAATTGGCGGCAACCATGCTCCATACCCATATTCAAACTTTTCATAACCTAAGGGCTTGATATTGCATTTAACCAAACTCAGGTGCGCGCATGATTTTGGTGATTAATGACTTTATTAAAACCCAGCTATATTTAAACCCACCTTTTATTAAGCTCGAATAGCCACTTTACTGTTTTTCTTTCCAGATATAATACTCAGACGGCCTCAGTCCGTATCGAAACAACACCCCTTCGTGTATTCGCCGTAATTCTTCTATAACCAGTGCTCGTACGTTTTCTTTGTCTTTTACTATGTCTTGTTTATTCAACGACTGGCTGATCATGTTTAGAGTATCTTCAATGGGGTTGGTGATGACATCGAAAATGGTTTGTTTGATTACGCTACGGTATTGCAATCTAAATGGGTCAGGCTCTGCCAAGTTCTGCTTTACTGCCAAGTATTCACGAGTTGAACGCTCGTATGCCCAAAGATAAAGGTCGCGTAACAACTCTACTCTGGTCATTTCGTAAACCCCTAAAGTTGCACGACTATAGGCTTGTTCTGGCACATCTAAAAATACCAGCGGGCATAAATTGGCGCGAATTAGTGGCAGGTTTGCAGCCAAACGAGAGGTACGTTTATTGACGTCTGAAAATGGTTGTAAATACGGTAAATGAACCATGATAAAAAATGATTGCTCGAAAGGGTCATTAATGAGCTCAGCTTTGGCCAGTACTTCGTCGAGTATTACGCCTATTTGTGCATCGCCCCATAGTGGATGAAAAACACTCTTGCCAATCTCTACTGGGTGCTGTCGAATACGCCCTTCGTCAGACGGGTTGGGTAATAGATTTTCTGACAAGGTGCTATGCAAGTTAAGTATTGTGTAGCGGTTAAAGCCAGTGGTTTGAGCATTGTCGACTAACATTTCAATTGCAGATTTGTGGTTGAGTATCATCTGGGTTTCGATAGTGGCTTTACCATGGGCGGCTTTGCCGTGCTCTATTAAGTCATGAGTATCAAGGCGGGTGTAGGTGTTACCTTCAAGGTGGCTTGATGCCCAAGATAAATCAATCAATAACCGATTAAGAATGGCCTTGCCGTAGGTTCCTGCGGGCAATTCGTTGTGTTTAGTGTCACCCATGCGCCGTAATTGCTTGCGTATTGGTTCTGACAAGTAAAAGGTGACATTGGGTTGATAGCCATCAATAAATTCGCGCTGATAGCCCACCGGGTGCCGCCCACTGATGGGTTTATCAATATAGTTCAATACTTCTTTACTGTCTGAACTGATGGGGATGTAAGAGGGAAACGTGTAGTGTTCACTACTTGGCGATGTTGGAATCGTTGGCTTGGCGCAATAACGCCGCGCACGGCCTTGACCAATCGCGGTGATTTGTTGATTCTCTAATAGCTGATTGAGCCAGCGTTGTAGTGTTCTACGGGCAACATTGCTATGACTTTCAGCAAGTTGCGAAACAGACAGAGGCTGATGAGCATCAATAAGGGTTTGCAACAGTAAATCTATAGAAGTCATTATTTCACTCTATGTCGTGTTTATATGGCGCGATTACTGGCTCAGTATGGCACGATTATGGCGCGATTAACAATGACAATGGCGCAATTGTCGCGCGATTAAGGTGGGAAGTGGCGCGATTAGTGGCGCGATTAAGATATAGAGTGGCGCGATTGCGCCAAATTGTTGTCATAAAACGTGCTTACTTAAACAGTTTGTCGGTGCTAATCCACTTTATTATCCAGTTTCTGCCTGCTGGAATACCCCATTAACAGGTTCAGTAACATACAGGCTAAGCTCGCTATAATCTAAATTTCCGCTGTGAAAATGCAGTCGCCCAGACCGTGTCAGTGAAGGGTGAGAGGTTAGCTTATTTTCCATGCCTGGAATATTTACCCATTGAGGTTCACCCCAACCATTACCGTGCTTTTTACTTCTGAAAATATGCCAGGTATCGGCAACGCCTGGTTGCTTTACTGGTCGGGTAGAGCTGAAGTAAAGCCATTGGCCATCCGCTGTAAAATGAATGCCATGTTCGTTATATTTTGAATTGAAAAAGGCAACCCGAAGGTTGCCTTTGATAGTGTCGGTTAAGACTGGAGTCTAGGGTGTTGCGTTAAGGTTCAAAGCAATACCAGAAGCGGTTGCGTAACCATTCAAGTCCATATACCAAACACCTGCACTTGGGTTGGTGAAAGAACATGTCTCGTTGTTACCTGTTTTGTACGGACGACAGTCATAAGATGAAGTCGTTGATTTGGCACCGAATTTAACATACAAGTCAGCATCTCCTGTGCCACCTGATATTGCGATGGTCATACTTGAGTAGCCAGCTGGCATGGTGTAGGTATAGTTTTTCCATGCACCGGCACTTACCGATATATTGGTGGCCGACACGCTAATTGGCTCAAGTGCTGGGGCGGCTGCGGTGAAGCTAGCAGTTAACGATACACCAGTGAAGTTGCTGTAAGGCTTCAAGCGTACGTGGTAAGTGCCACCTGAGCTGGTTGTTGTACAAGCTTCGGTGTTACCACCTTTGTATGGGCGACAATCGTAGCTGCTGTCTGTTGGGGCCGAACCAAACTTAACATACATGTCAGCATCACCAGTACCACCGCTCATGTTGAACGAGATGTTGGTTGCACCAGCAGGTACTTCCATGGTGAAGAGCAAGTCTGTACCAACGTTTGACGTAAGGCCTGATTTGGCTACGCCATTTTCAAGCGTGTTGCCTGAAGGCGGCGGCGTACCAGTGCTTGGACACGAACCTACACCAACGGCACACCATGCGGTTTCAACTGCTGTTTTCTCAGTTGCACCATAAAGGTCTTGAGCAGATTGCGCTGTTGCAGTACGAGCGCCAGCAAAATCGGTGCTTTGGCTCATATAAGTGCTGATGGCACGATAGAAAATTTTCTCTGACTTAGCTAAACCCAGTTGTGGTACCACGGCTGGCGACTTGCCACGCGGGTGTGAACCACCATCTACAAGCAAAGAATAAGCAAGGTTAGCAATACCCGAGTTTAAGTGAACACCACCACGGTCGTTTTGGTTCGACGGCACGCTAGCGAAAGGATAACGCTCTGGGTACCAATCTTTTGATTGACCATCTTGAGTTGGATTAGCCATGTAACGTAAAGCATCGCCCGCTGTGCCCGGGGTGTAAACTTCTTTACCCAGCAACCAGCTTGGTTGGTTTGAACCTCTACGATAGGCGTCAGAAGAAACACCCATGATGTCGGCCCAAGCTTCGTTTAGTGCACCAGAGGCATTTTGATAAATCAAACCTGCGGTATGTTGAACCACACCGTGCGTGAGTTCGTGGCCAATAACGTCAAAGCTGCCGGTTAAATCAGTGAAGGTTACGCCGTCACCATCGCCGTACATCATTTGAGTGCCGGTCCAGTAAGCGTTGTTGAGCTTGGTGCTCAAGTGAACACTAGAGGTCATGGTCATATCGTTGTTGTCGATACCGTTACGACCAAATTTGGTTTTATAGTAGTCATAGACTTTTGAAGCGCCATCATGGGCAGCTTGTGCCGATGCGTCACCACAAGATTGCGCGTTAGTACATAACAAAGTACCCGGTGCTGCGGCTTGTTCTTGATTGTTTAAGTTATAGGTTTGATAGTTTTTGGCTGAGTGAACCTGTGCGTGTCTGGCCAACAGTTCTTGGCTGTAAACGTCATAGAAAACGATATCGCGACCGAAATCTTCGCCTTTATCCCAAGTCACTTCCATTTTCCACGCCAGTTTGGTTTCGCCAGACAATGGTAGGTAAATGTAGGCCAGTTCTGGGCGTTCAGTCACTTCACCTAATTCTTTGGCAAGACGTGCAATGCGCTCGCCGCCTTGAGCTTTTGATTGCAGCAAGCTAATTGCCGGACGAGATTCATTGTTTAAGGCGAGTGCGCCGCTTACGGCATAAATAGTGGCTGACGTGTGATCGCCTATTAATGTTTGGCTTGCTGATTTTTGTTCTATGTCGGCATGAACAATCATGCTCGCGCCATAAACTTCAATGCCATTAATGCTTTGGATTAAACGGGTGTGCCGTTTACCCAGTGCGTCTACCCATTGACTTGATACGCTAAAATCTTCGTTACCATTGGCTTGATAATCGCTTTGCGTAGATAAAAGTTGTTTTAATGCAGCTACGGTTTCGTGTGCATTAGCATGACCTAAGTCGCCAACAACAAAAGAAGGTGTTCCGGCGTTGGTAAGGTTCTGGACTGTAAAGTCGTTACCTGCCAACGCCGTTGTCGACGCTGATGCCAAAATGACCGCAAAGGTCGCTGTAATTTTATTTAGTGTTCTCATTGTATTTAATTCCTAATTATCATCATTCAATTTGTATTGTGATGAGCGTCTTGCGCACTCTATCTTGTTTTATGTATTTGAGTGTCTTTCGCACCCTTTTGTTATTTACTTGTGCGTCTTACGCGCTTTTGTATATTTCAATGAGTGTCTTATCGCACCCTTGTTTTTGTGATGTTTATTATTATTGCTGTTATCACTGCTAATACTGTTACCACTGCTTGAGAACGTTCAACCCAAGCGATGAAATAACCATAGCAATATAAATTTTAAGTTACAAGTTTGTAACATTTGACTGTTTGGTTAACTTTTGTAGCACAATGATAACTTAATAGGCTTATTTACAACCAAATTAGCAAGCATGGCACTATTTTCGCTTGGTATGTATTAACTTATTAATTAACAAAGGGTTAGCCATATTCATGACTCGGTCCAACTGTTGATTTATTGTGAGGTTAATAATTAAACGGAGGGTATTTGTTAATAATATGTTGTATTGTATGCAATGATTATTTATTCGACTAAGGAAAAATAAAAGTTAATTACTTCAAAGGATTAGAGATTTTTAGAATGCCGTATTTCGCTGCGGAATTTTTGTTATAACAATTGGTTATAAGTGACAAAATATTGCATGCTTACCGAATTATCTGAATTAATATGCTTTTTGGGACTGTAAAATGAAGCTTTTATGCGAAAATGTTGAATGTTAAGGGGGTTGTTTACAATCAATTTGCTTAGGGTTTTTAGGGGCGTCATTAATTGGGTTATTGATGGGATATTAATCACGCCAATAAACACAGTAGGATAACGCGTTGACATGACCTATTTATGGTATTAACATGCCGAAAAATTTCCTAAAACAGCCGTAAAATCGAATAATAATGAACGTTACGATGAAAAGAATACTCACCTTACTGTGTATTGTTTGCTTAAGTACAGGCGCCTATGCGGGCGAAAAGAAAGTAAAGAAAAACAAGTCGTCGCAAAAACGCCACGATTACATGATGAGTAAAGTCGTCAACAAAGGGGCTTTTGATTTTGCCACGTTAGCGGCAGACCAAGGTGGTGATGACACCACCACAAAACCCGATTCGACGGCACCAATCGACAGTAAAGTGCTTGAGCGTTTGAAGGTTGAACCTACCATCACCCCAGAAACGACTGATTTGTTGGGTGAGCGAATTGACCTGAACTCGGGTTCAATTGGCTTTAACCAAACCGACATCAGCCTACCGGGTAATTCAAACCTAGAAGTGGCCATTCGCCGCAAGTTCAGGGGGTTAAGTCGCCGTGGCAAAGGCTCTGCCGGTTTTGCTGATTGGCAGTTAGACAT
>CALKGI010000166.1 GCA_938085045.1 uncultured Alteromonadaceae bacterium | reverse complement strand
TTGATTTACGGATGTACGGACCATCCCAACCAGTTTTTGTTGAGCTTCTTAATTCTTCAAGATTCTCGGGGAAATTGCCAACATCTAAACGGAAAGTTTGCAACGAAGTATCCAGTGCCAACATCTGAGTAGACGCGATTTTACGTTGGCTCGAGCCAACCTTGCCAAACATTTCTGGGGCGACTAAACCCGCCAGTAAACCCAAGATGACAATAACAATCATTAATTCAATCAGGGTAAAGCCCTGATGGCGATAATTTTTCATAAAACCTCCCATAAAAAAGATGGCGCAGTCTACCAATTGATGACCAAAAAGTCGACTGTTTCGTCAAAATCTACGGCTTAAAAACTACAGGTGTAGACAGTGGAGGTATACTAACCCAACGAATCATCAACTACAAGTGTAGACATGGGTTTTTTTGAGGTTGGGTGTAAAGCTGGAAGTAATGCCTGATTTTTTGCACATTTGGGTGGTGAGATGGGGTATTGTGGCGTCGACTTTAAGGTCAAGAGCTTCACACGGAGGCGCAAAGACACAGAGCTTCACGGAGGACGAAATGAACAAAAAACGAAAAGCAAAAAAGGATTAAAGACTACTACGAAAATTAACCACACAGGCACGGTTTGACCATTCTTTAATCCCTTTTTTAGTTTTTTCACTCTTCCTCCGTGAACCTCAGTGTCCCCGTGCCTCTGCGGTAAAGCTCTTGACCTTAGCCTTTGGGGCTTCGCCCTAAAGCTCACCCGTCACCAACGATCCCCGCATTGAGTTTCTCATACTCCAAATGCGACCGACCATGAATCTGGCCAGCAATCACTTTATCAAGCATGATTTTTAAGGCCCCCAAATCACCATGATAAAACTGAGGATATTGCGCTTCAAAGACTTCTCGAACCTGCTGCGGGTGATAGTGAGCCTTGCACTGCACCAACTGCAACTTAAGTCGTTCAAGGTCATTCTCATAAACCCTGAAGTTACTGCCCAACAGCCCTTCATCATTTTGAACAGCCTGCTTGTTGAGATAATGCGAAGGCGCCCAATGTTTGTAAGGTGAGAAGATAAAATTGCCACATAACTGATTTTCTAGAATAGGCAAACCAAACGATTCTCGAAACGACAAAAACAAAGCACTGTGTTCACTATACAAAGCTCTAATTTGCTGCTGGCTATAGCGCCCGCTCAGTTGAGTGTATTGGGTGCCGGTTTCTTCTAAAGCGCGCAGTTGTATCGCTCGGTATTTCTCAAACCCCTTACGCTCAAAATCCAGCAGCACTTTAAAAGGTTTGTCTGTGTTGACATTCAAGCTGTCGTCTACCAAATCATGACCAATAACACTGCAAGGGTGGCCCTCGCCGGTAAGTGGGTACTCGCTTATTACAGAAGCGGCCAAATACCAATCGTAACGTTCAAGACCAAAGCCACCGCCATAATTGGTTGGTTTGACAATATTTTGATACCAATTGCCCCGAGTGCCTAGGTAATAGTTTTGGTATAAAATAATGGGGATATCGAACATTGAACGAATTTTTTCGATACCAGCTAACTCACGACGAACGAAAGCCGTAGGAATATGGCAGACCACCACAATCAGGTCAAACTCAGCCATATGTGCTTCAAATGCTTTGAGCTGTTTTCGCGTGACCGTTTGTTGCAGCAAATAACGCTGAGGTTTAAAGCGGTTGATGGTGCTTTTTACAAACCTTTTGCTCTTACTTTTAACGTTATTTTTCAAACCTGCCTGTTGCTGATAATTCAGCAAAGCCAAGCCATCCGGAAAATACTGTGATTCAACGCCAAGCCGGGTCAACATTGTCGTTAATCCCAGCGACATTGGTTGAATAAACCCCGGTTTATTTTCACCAAGGACAGCCACCTTCATTTGATACGCTCAAACACTTCAGACCACATTTGGTTGATGGTTTGTTTGTGATCTTTAGCTCTTTGCTTAAGCGCCACGCAGCGTGTATCTCGGTCAGCCAATAGCTGTGCCATAACTTGCTGCATTTTCGACTCACCCTTGTCATTGTCCAATTCAAAAATGTCCAACAAATCATCATCGCATTGGTAGTAACGATAGAGTTGTTCGTATTTATGCCCCCAACTAGTAGCAAGTGTCGGTATACCTTGACTTAAACTGCTGACACAACCGTGAAAACGCGATGACACGTTAAACACCGCCATACCAATGAGTTTTTTCACCTGTGGTGCATCTAAACCGTCGACAAATTGTGGTTTATGGGGCAGCAAATCAATCAACTCAGCGCATAATTTTCGGTCTTTAATCCCTTCATGATTTAACACAATCGGGGTCAACCCCAAGGCCTCTACCGATTGCACCGCTTCGACCAAAAAGGCCAGGTAGCGTTTTTTATGCTCTGGACCTTTATGCTTATACATTTTGTTATTTGGTATTATGCAAACAAAGTCACGAGGCGCTTTAAAAGGCAAACTCACCGTGGTGGTATCCAACGACGGAGTAAAATCGGGGTAACAGACAATCTTAGATTTTTCACCTGCTTTATCAGCCAATGCTAACAATGATTTGAGCGAGTCGTCATCACGTGCAATAACCAAATCAGCCCGTTCAATCAGTTGTGACATCAAGGCGGCATTTTTAACGTTTTCAAAAGGGCCAAAAGCCTGTGATAAAAACAAATAACCGGTGCCATGCTTTTTGATGCGCTTTAAGTGGGCGAGTGTTTCGAGCAATTGTGCAGGCCCCCACTTATCGCTGTAAACAAATCCCGAGGCGTCGAGCACCCAGTCAATATCTTTTTCTACCACAATGCCAAAATGTCGCAGCAATCGCCTAACTGGGCTTGGTGCAAAATTACCGAGTTTAGTCCAATCAATGCCCAACAGTTTGAAACTAAATTTTTGCCAAGCGCCCAGTCGGGCACGTTGTTTATAGGGTGACAAATGACCCGGGCAAAGCACCAGTTCATAATCGTCAAATTGCTGGTCGAGCCGCTGTACAATGCTGTGCAGCATCAACGCGGCCCCTTTGTTAGAAAATTCTACGCCTTTGAGTTCAATGTACATAATGAATCAACTGTTGTGCCGACTTTTTATGAGAAAACGGGATCTTGCCATCGGCATCGCCATACCCCACTGCCATCAACATGATAGGCCTTACCGTTACCGGTAAATTCAGTGCTTTAACCATTTTTCGTTCGCACCGTTCGATGTCTGGCCAATTGATAGGGCAAGAACTGAGCCCCAAAGTCTCTAACGCCAGCATCAGCTGCATAGCGGCCAATGCGCCGTCAATATAAATCAGGTGTCGGTCGCGTTCGGTTGGGTAATTGGCCAAATCTGCGGTCACCACTATGGTGCAAGGGACATTCTG
>CALKGI010000165.1 GCA_938085045.1 uncultured Alteromonadaceae bacterium | reverse complement strand
CCATCGACTCACTGGTCACAGGTATTTAACGCCCAAACCCCAGTTTCTTCATCTTCTGCCTAATCTTGCTAGCAAAGCGACTGTCCATGCCATCAAAAGGATTATCAACAACCACGTAAGAAGACGTTGATTTGGTCATATCGAACAATTCGCTGTCGGGGTCTATACCGTTCTCGTCAATGGCGACGCAATTAAAAGTGTCGACCACAGCGTCTTTTAACTCACCCATTAAATGGTCAAAAACCTCGTTAGCCTGACGAACAAATACATGATACGGCTCGCTTCCACCAAACATTGAACTGGTACCGGTTGCCCCAATCAAATGTATGCCTTCTTTGATATATTCAATTTCTGACAGGTATTCTATCCAGACTTTGTCGAGGCTATATAGCACCACGATAATTAACGCCTCGGTGCGTTTGTCGCTGCTGATATTGCCGAGTCCTTGCCAGCGTTCGTCGACATCTTCGATGAATGATTCAACGCCGTTTTGATGCAATATTTCTTCCCGTAACTTTTGAAAACCCCGGCGCTGTTGCTCGACAACTTCGCTGTATTTGTACAAGGCTTTGCGCCGTTCAAGGTTTGCCCCTTCAATGACTCTTTGCGTGTGGGCTATCTTTTTAGTTAAACTGGCTTTTGATTTCAACTCGCCATGCTCAGCCTTAGTATGACCAAATTCGTCTTCACTGAAATGGTTGAACAGTTTATCGGTGAGGCTAACAAAATACTGTGACGACCCCGGGTCGCCCTGTCTTGCCGCCCTGCCCCGTAGCTGGTCATCTATACGTCTTGATTCAAAGCGACTGGTGCCGATGATATGCAGACCGCCAACGTCTTTGACGCCTTCACCCAACAAAATATCAGTGCCACGCCCAGCGAGGTTAGTACAAATAGTAACAGCACCTAAAGCGCCTGCACCTTTGATGATGTCCGCCTCGTCTTCGTCATTTTTGGCGTTAAGCAGTTGGCCTGTAATGCCGTTTTCGACCAATAAGGCATGTAGCCTTTCTGACTCGCGAATGTTAGGCGTGCCCACCAAAATTGGTTGTCCAGTTTGATAAATGGCGGCTATTTCTTGGCAAATAGCAGCGTCTTTCGCTTGGCTGTCGACAAATACCCGATCAGGTTTGTCGATGCGCACACACGGTTTTCGCGGTGGGATAACACAGCTTTTTAATTGATATAACTGATCTAATTCATCAGCTGCCAGCACTGCGGTGCCCGTCATACCGCTGACTTTATTAAACAGGCTCATTAGGTGTTGTAAGGTGATGGAACCTAGAGTTTGCCCTTCCTTTTTAACTGCTAACCCTTCTTTTGCGTCAAGTGCCGATTGCATTCCATCTGGCCAACGACGATTTTCGGCGATGCGTCCAGTGAATTCGTCAATTAACTTAATCCCGTTGTTTTTCACAATATAATCGATGTCGGGAATCAATAACGCTTGTGCATGTAACGCCAAATTCACACTGGTTAATAGCGGCAAGTGTTCTACATCATAAAGGTTTTCGCAATCAAATTGCTTTTCAATTTTGTGCGTGCCGGTATCGGTCAAGTGTACGTTGGAGTGATGCTTATCGGTGTCGTAATCGACTGGCTTAACCAAATCTCTCACCGCTTTGCTGACGGTATTTAGATGTTCGTTAGGCTGATGTACATCACCGGAGATAACCAATGGTATTCGCGCCTCATCAACCAATATAGAATCAGCTTCATCGACAATCGCTACGTCAAGTTTTGACAATACGGTTTGATGTGAATAAAGGCAAAGTTGGTCTCGTAAAAAGTCAAAACCTACTTCTCTAGCGGTGGCGTAGATGATGTCGCACTGATAAGCCTGCCTTCTTTTCGCTTGGGGCATACCCGCCTGAATCACCCCGACACTTAAACCGAAAAACTCGTAAAGAGGTAATAAAAGGTCACTGTCTCGTTTAGCCAAATAGTCATTAAAGGTGAGCAAGTAGACTTTATTGCCTGCCAATGCATTGGCGATATTCGGCGCTGCGGCGGCAAGGGTTTTACCTTCACCGGTTTTCATGTCGGTGACGAAACCTTCGAACAAAGCCAGTCCTGCCAATATTTGGCTGTCGAACGGCCTCATGCCCAGTAGTCGGTGTGATGCTTCAATCACCACAGCAAAAATTTTGGCTTGGGTGTCGAGTTCTGGTATTCGAGCTTTGAGGTCTTCGATACAGAGCGTTGTTAATGACTCACCCAGTACATGGATTTCGTCTAACGTTTTAAGAAAGGGTTTGAGGTTGGTTTCAACCGGCGACTTTTGCAGTTTTGCCATTATCCGTTTTAACATACTTCCACCTTTATTGTTTGCCTGTAGCTTATATTGGTGGAGTTGAGGTGGATTTCAAGGGCTTGGCTTCATCAGCCTGAGGGTAAAGCGTGACCTCCATAAAAAAAGGCACCTCAATCCTATGAGGTGCCCTAATCATTTCACGCTGTGACAAACTTGCGGTTTAATTACTATCCATGCTTTTCAGCAAGATACAACCAAGTCTCAATCACGGTATCTGGGTTAAGCGATACGCTGTCAATGCCTTGTTCTACCAACCAAGCAGCAAAGTCTTCGTGATCTGAAGGCCCTTGTCCACATATACCAACGTATTTACCTTTGGCTTTGGCCGATTGAATCGCCATTGACAACAGCTTTTTAATCGCAGGATTTCTCTCATCAAACAAGTGAGCAATCAAACCAGAGTCGCGGTCTAAACCAAGCGTTAACTGAGTTAAATCGTTTGAACCGATAGAGAAACCGTCGAAGTATTCCAAGAATTCATCAGCCATCAGTGCATTTGATGGCAATTCACACATCATGATGATTCGTAAACCATTTTCGCCACGTTTGAGGCCTTCGACTTCAAGTAACTCGATGACTTTCGCCGCTTCTTCTAAAGTTCTGATGAACGGTATCATCACCTCAACATTGGTCAGACCCATGTCGTTACGTACACGTTTTATCGCTTCACATTCCATGGCGAAACAATCGCGGAAATCTTCAGAAATATAACGAGAAGCACCACGAAAACCAATCATTGGGTTTTCTTCTTCTGGTTCGTACTGTTGTCCGCCGACTAGGTTGGCGTATTCGTTTGATTTGAAATCAGACATACGAACAATGACTTTTTGTGGCGAGAAGGCAGCCGCTAAAGTAGAAATACCTTCAGTTAACTTAGCCACGTAAAATTCAACCGGGCTTTCGTAACCGGCAATCATTTCGCTGATCTCTTCTTTGAGTTCATCTGATTGCTTGTCAAAATTAATCAAGGCTTTTGGATGGACGCCAATCATACGGTTAATGATAAATTCTAAACGCGCCAGACCAACACCTGCGTGTGGTAAGCGGGCGAAGTCGAATGCACGGTCAGGGTTGCCGACGTTCATCATGACTTTCATTGGCAATTCAGGCATTTCGTCGATGCTTGATTTGAGTACGTTAAATGGCAATATGCCTTCGTAGATGAAACCAGTATCACCCTCGGCACAAGAGACAGTCACTTCGTCACCTGCTTTTATCAAGTCAGTGGCGTTGCCACAACCCACAACAGCAGGAATACCCATTTCGCGAGCGATAATAGCGGCATGACAAGTTCGACCACCACGATTCGTAACGATGGCTGAGGCACGTTTCATGATTGGCTCCCAGTCTGGGTCGGTCATGTCGGTTACCAACACATCGCCTTCTTTGATGAGGTCCATCTCTTCGATGCCAGCCAAAACTTTAGCTGTACCTGCGCCAACTTTATGACCAATGGCACGACCTTCGATAACCACATCTGACGTACCTTCAAGCTGGTAGCGTTCCATCACGTTTGAATCTTCGTTAGAGCGAACGGTTTCAGGACGGGCTTGCACGATGTAGAGTTTCTCATCAACACCGTCTTTAGCCCATTCAATGTCCATTGGACGACCATAATGCTTTTCGATGGTTACGGCCTGTTTGGCCAGTTCTTGCACTTCAGCGTCATTAATAGAGAACAGGTTGCTTTGTGCTTCGTCAACGTCAATCACTTCAACTTGTTTACCATGGGCAACATTGTCTGAATAAATCATTTGAATGGCTTTGCTACCGATATTACGGCGAACAACCGCCGGACGACCTGCCGCCAAGGTTGGTTTGTGAACATAAAATTCGTCAGGGTTAACTGCGCCCTGTACAACCATTTCGCCCAAACCGTAAGATGAGGTGATAAATACCACATCTTCAAAACCTGATTCGGTGTCGATGCTGAACATTACGCCAGAAGACGATTTGTCAGAGCGAACCATTTTTTGAATACCGGCCGACAAAGCAACACCACGATGGTCGTAACCTTGGTGAACGCGATAAGAAATAGCACGGTCGTTAAATAATGAGGCGTAAACGTGTTTGATGGCGACCATCACAGCGTCGATGCCAACTACATTTAGGAAAGTTTCTTGCTGACCGGCAAACGAGGCATCTGGCATATCTTCAGCAGTGGCAGATGAACGAACCGCGAAAGAAACATCACCTTTGCTTTCACTTTGCAGTGTTTGGTAGGCTTTTTTGATTTCATCAAGCAATGTATCTTGAAACGGTGTGTCGATGATCCACTGACGAATGGTTGCACCGGCTTCATTGAGCTTGGCAATATCATCCACATCTAAATCATCGAGCAACGCATAAATCTTATCGTTGATACCACTTTGCTCAAGAAACTCATTAAACGCATGACTTGTTGTGGCAAATCCGCCGGGCACTTGCACCCCTGCATTTGACAGGTTACTGATCATCTCCCCGAGCGAGGCATTCTTGCCCCCAACGCGATCGACATCACCCATTCCAAGACTTTGATACCACAGGACATATTCTTGCACAGCCAACTCTCCAAAAATGTATTTAACAGATAGTAAAATTACAATATATAACGGTTTGGTTGTATACTCGCCAGATAACAGATTACTCTGAATCGGTCGAATAAAATTCAGCGCAATTTTACACGGCTGGCAGGCAAAATAACATCAAAATTCAACAATAAAACTGATTGTTTGAAACTATCATATAAAGCGAGGAGATAACGGTGCGAACAGCATTTTACATATCAGACGGTACTGCCATCACATCCGAGGTTTTTGGACACGCTTTGTTGTCTTTGTTCCCCACTAAATTAGACCACATAACCATACCCTTTGTTGAAACAAAAGAACGGGCAATGGAAGTTAAAAAACAAATAGACGCCGCCCGAAGTGAAGAAGAAGGCAGAGCCATCGTTTTTCATACTTTTGTTGATAACGAATTGCGCGATATCATCGCCTCGGCTGACGCAATGGAATATGACTTTTTGAATTACTTCACTACCCCAATCGAGCGAGAATTGGGCGTTGAAGCCGTACCAAAGACTCACCGAACTCACAGCATGCACGAAAAAACCTACGACAACCGAATTGAAGCCATGAACTACGCCCTAACCAACGATGATGGCGGCAATATGAAAAACATGAAAGATGCTGATGTTATTCTCGTAGGCGTATCCCGTTCAGGAAAAACCCCCACCAGCTTATATTTAGCATTGCAATACGGCATTAAAGCGGCCAATTATCCGTTTGTTGAAGAAGACATGGATAATTTGAAATTGCCACCCGAGATAAAAGCCGTAAAAGAGAAAATCTTTGGTTTGACCATCACCCCACAACGCTTATCAGCCATTAGAAACGAACGCCGTGCCAACAGCCGATATGCGTCAATTCGCCAATGCCGAATAGAGTTAAAAGAAGTTGAGATGTTATATAAGAAGGAAAGAATACCGTACTTGGATTCTACACATTTTTCGGTTGAGGAGATTTCAGCTAAGATTTTGGCTGAGACAGGATTGCAGCGGCATAAATACTAGTTGGTAGACTTCGTTTAAAGGCTGGAGTAACGGAGGCTAGGCAATGGGGTCAAAGCAAAATAAGTGCAGGGACAGACAAGCTGTCCACAGAACTTATTTCTGCACTGACCCCGGCTGGAGGTGGCTGGTAGATCCCTTCGAAACCTTTAAGCCTTCGCCTCTTTCATAGAATCAGCAATCAAGAACGCCAATTCCATTACCTGATCGGCATTCAAACGAGGGTCGCATTGGGTCTTGTAGCGGTGAACCAAGTCTTCGTCACACAGGTTATACGCACCACCAGTACATTCAGTTACGTGCTGACCAGTCATTTCCAAGTGGATACCACCGGCATAACTGCCCTCAGCTTTATGCACACCAAAGAACTGCCTAATTTCACGTAGTATCGCGTCGAAGTTACGAGTTTTCAAACCGTTGCTGGCAGTAACTGTATTGCCGTGCATTGGATCAGAACTCCATACCACTTTACGGCCTTCTTCTTGAACTTTGCGAACCAAGGCAGGTAGTTTCTCGGCCAATACGTCGCCTCCCATACGAGTGATAAGTGTTAAACGACCTGCGTCATTATCTGGATTAACCGCATCTATCAATCGAATCAACTCGTCAGGTTTCATGTTTGGACCAACCTTAACACCTACCGGATTGTGAATGCCACGGAAAAACTCAATGTGGGCATTTTCAAGCTGTCTGGTTCGCTCGCCAATCCACAAAAAGTGCGCCGAACAGTCATACCAGTTGCCGCTTAAGTGATCACGACGAGTTAACGCTTCTTCAAAGTTCAACAGCAAGGCTTCGTGCGAAGTAAACAAAGACGTTTCTTTAATTGAAGGCACCGTTTGTGGATTGATGCCGATAACCGACATGAAATCCAACGCTTCTTCAATTTTATGCGCCATTTCTTGATAACGTTCTTTAAGCGGATTAGATGCAACAAAGCTCATGTTCCAACGATTCACCTGATGTAAATCAGCCAAGCCGCCTTGGGCAAATGCACGTACGAGGTTTAATGAAGCTGCCGCACGATAATACGCCTTAACCAGACGCTCTGGGTCGGGCTTTCGCCCTTCAGGTGTAAACTCGTTTGAGTTAACAATGTCACCACGGTAGCTAGGCAAGCTAACGCCATCGCGAGTTTCGAAATCTGATGAGCGCGGTTTGGCATATTGACCAGCCATACGAGCCACTTTTACGATGGGGCAAGAGCCACCATAAGTTAAAACCACTGCCATTTGCAGCAACACTTTGAACGTATCGCGGATCATCGGTGCATTAAAATCACTAAATGACTCGGCACAATCTCCGCCTTGCAGCAAAAACCCTTTACCATTACACACATCCGCTAATTTAGAACGAAGATCACGAGTCTCTTCGGCAAACACCAACGGTGGATAAGTCTTTAGTTGCTCTTCAATACCGGCCAATTTAGCCTGATCGTCATATGTTGGTTGTTGCACGATGGGGAATTCGCGCCAGCTGTTGGGAAGCCAAATACTCATTTATACCCGCCTACTACATGTTAAGGATGATTAATATTACGTAAAAAATAAGCGCTAGCACAAACAAATGCAACGATTATTTGCTAAAGGGTCAAACTAATCTTAAATAGTGGAAATTAAAGACTTTTAAGCAATTCAGCTGCAACAGACAAACCACTAATTGCAACGTTTTGCGCGCGCACTTCAACGGATTTGTTGCAGATTGCAACTAAGACGTTTACGGTAAAAAGCACAGTTAATATTTGCTTATAATAGTGATCTGATCAATTCTAGTCACAATCAAACAATAAGCTTTAAATACAATTTCTAATGACAGAACAAAAACACAAAGTACCAGGACAATTTTTCCAGTGGTTCGATAGCCTTAAACAAGGGTACGAGAACAGCATTCACAAATTGTTCAACCGAGTTGAAGAGGTTAACGAAGACCATAAACAACAACTCAAAACTGTCTATCAAGGGCAAATCGATGGCCTTAAAAAATCCTATCAAGATCACTTACATTCACTAAAAGACAACCATCAAGCCCAAACCGACCAATCGAGCAGTCAAATCCGTCAACTAGAAAAAGACGCACAGTTTTATCAAGAGCAAATTCAACGCCAAAATCACACCATAGATAAACTCAATGACCGCTATGATGCGGTTATTTTTGCGTTGATGGACAACATGGACCGCCAGTCGCTCGAAAATGTGATGAAAGATATTTCACCAGCTGACAAAGAAAAGCTGTCATTTCATTTAGACAATGCCAGTGAAAACGAAGAACCGCCCGCCCCAGCTCAGATAAAACAGCAAGCACCAACGCAAGAAGCAGAACCAGAACCTGCTGCTCCGGCATACCAAGCGCAAACAAGCACAGAAGTTGAAGAACAGATAACCCAAGCATTGCAGCAGGCCTTTGACGCCCGCCAGTCGCAACAATTTGAACAAGCCTACGAATTGTTTTTAAGCGCCGCCCGCGCAGGTGACGGTAAAGCCATGGGCGCCATCGGCCGAGCCTACTTTGTGGGTGAAGGGGTTAAACTCGACAAAGCGACTGGTCTTGCCTGGTTGATGCGTGCCGCTGAGCATGAATTTGAACCTGCTCGCAACAAAGTTCAAAGCGCCAAAAGCAAATCGCCGGAGCTTTATCATGCCGCACAAGAAATTGCAGAGACTTTAATTAACATTTAATTGCACATAAATTCTATAAAACTTTACAAATTTGTCGTTATTATATACATGCCCGGTGTTTTATACGCTACAATGTGAGAAATACTAAATGGGACTATAGAATTTATGGAACACAGTGACCACGCAATTAAATCCATCTTAATTGTCGATGACGCCAAAGAAATCCGCGATTATCTTGGCCAACTCCTAAGCGCTTTCGGGTTTTGCGCCATCGACACCGCAGCCGACGGCAAAGAAGCCTTCGCACAGTTAGAAAAAAACGAATATGACATCGTTTTTTTAGACATCGAATTGCCAGACTTAAACGGCAAAGAAATGCTCGACCGCATATCAAACGAACACCCCGACATTCAAGTGGTGATGTGCTCAGGGCACAATACCTTAGAAAATGTCAAACAAACCTGGGAAATGGGCGCAAAAGGGTTTGTTTCAAAACCTTTTAATGAACATAAAGTGGCTGCGATACTCAAGCGGCTTGAGCGGGTTTAATTGATGTGGGCACCACCGATAATCTTTCACCGCAAATAAATGGACATTTGCCCAATCTGCGACCACTATTGTTAAATATCTGATTTTACATAACAAGTAGCGGTATTCATGGTATTCGACTCAGTAAACCGAGCGATTGAGCAAATCAATCACATCATTTTGGGCAAAGAAAAAGAAACCAAGCTGGCATTGTGTTGTTTGCTAGCAAGAGGTCATTTACTGATTGAAGACTTGCCAGGCATGGGTAAAACCACCCTGTCTCATGCACTCGCTTCAACCCTTGGCCTTTCTTACAGCCGCATTCAATTTACCAGTGACTTATTGCCCGCCGACATCACCGGTATTTCAATTTTCAACCAACAAGCCCACGACTTTACCTTTCATCCGGGCCCCATATTCAATCAAGTGGTACTGGCCGACGAGATAAACCGCGCCAGTCCTAAAACCCAAAGTGCGCTACTCGAAGCCATGGAAGAAAAGCAGGTCAGTGTTGATGGCAACACCCACAAGTTACCCAGCCCGTTTTTTGTGATCGCCACCCAAAATCCCTTGCATCAATCGGGTACTTTTCCATTACCTGAGTCACAACTAGACCGTTTTTTAATGCGAATTACACTGGGTTTTCCACCCGTTGAAGCCGAGCGAAAAATGCTCACCCAGCAATACGAACAAGAAAAATCAAAAGTAACAGAAATCATTAATCACGACCTGCTGGTGCAAATACAACAGGCTGTAGATAAAGTCACCGCCAAAGAGCAAGTGGTTGAGTATATTTTACGTTTGGTCAACCTCACTCGGGTTTCAGAAGATTTTCCCATCCCGTTATCACCCAGAGCCACCATGGCATTATTAAAGGCGTCAAAAGCTTGGGCGATTATTGATGGTCGCGACTTTGTCACTCACGAAGATGTACAAACCGTGCTGCCATCAGTGGTTGAACATCGATTGAGACCCGAAACTCGTTACCGTGATGTCAATCAATACTCCACGCAACTCATTGAATCAGTAAATGTGTTGCAATGACCGAGAAAACCGCCGACTTTCAACCCTTCAAACGTTCATGGCAGTTTTGGCTCAATAGAAGGCTGCCGCCACAAAAGGAGCGTACCCTTGGCCAGCGCTCAATTTTCATCTTTCCCAGCCGTTTTGGTTTAGCTTACCTATTTGTTTGCCTGTTTTTATATATTTTGGGCACCAACTACCAAAATAACCTGATCTTACTGATGTCGTTCACATTGATAGGTTTTTTCATCACCTCAATTTTATTTAGCTATGCCAACCTGTCGGGATTAACCATTAAAAGCAGCCAAACCAATCCGGTATATGTGCACGATACCGCGCAAATCCCGCTTTATTTAAGTAACTGTTTAGACCGCAACACTTTAACCTTTTCTTTTGGTAAACATACCGAAACCACGCTGAATTTGGCATCAGAGCGTGACAAAGTACTAGTTCCTTTTAAAGCCGAAAAACGTGGCATGGTTAATCCCGGGCGAGTGACCCTAAAAAGCTACTTTCCGCTTGGACTATTCAGGTGCTGGACTCACCTTGACCTAGACATTGAAGTGTTGGTTTATCCCCAACCTGTCGAGTCTTACGTACCGCTGTTGCATCTAGATGATGTAAGCGACACGCCAAGGGCTAATGCTGAAGAAATGGACGACTTTGTTGGCATTCGCGACCACATTCCCGGCGAATCATTAAGCCGAATATCTTGGAAGCATGTGGCCCGTAATCAACAAAAGCTGGTTAGCAAAGAGTTTGCCGACAGCGAATTCGACCCCAGCTGGATATCACTGCATCAAATTCAAGGAAACGACCTTGAAAGCAAACTGTCGCGTCTGGCCTTTGCAGTTAACTACTACAGCCAACAAAACGCCTTGTTTGGTCTTGAGCTAAACAAAACCACCATTGCACCAGGCGTAGGCAACGAACATCGATTAAGCTGCTTAAAGGCGTTGGCATTGTGGTAAAAAAGGGAGGTAGTGAATAAGTGCTAGATGAAAAACGCGACAATCGGGTGATCACCCGGGTAGACAACAAAGTCATGTTTTCGCTGATTTTCACTTACCTAATGTTAGTGATCGCACTGCAATCGGCTTTATACATTTGGATCTCAGCAATCACGGTACTATTCATCCTTTGGCGCTTTTTGTATCAACAGAAAAAAACGGCACTGCCCACCATCGCCATGCTCAATATGTTAGCGGTAGGCTGCTCGATTTTGATTTTCTATTTTTCTCTTGCTGGCGGCATACTCAATGGCATGACCAACCTGCTGGTGCTCGGCACCTCAATGAAACTACTGGCACTGAACAAACCCCGAGAAGTTAAACATCTGTGTTTGGCACTATATTTCACTATTGCCTCAGCATTCATTTTTAAGCAAGGCATTGCTTTTAGCAGTTTTGCAATGGCCATATTTGCAGTTAATACCTACAGCTTGATGATGATCCACAGCCCGGGGTTAAATCTTAATAGACGATTACGGTTTGCCCTGCGATTTTTTCTAACCAGCTTGCCACTTACCTTGTTTTTATTCGCCCTAATGCCAAGACTCGGCCCTTTGTGGAAAATGCCTTCGGCTCAGGGTAGCTCTACGGGGCTGTCAGAAAACATCAGTCCGGGCGATTTTTCGAGCCTTGCACAATCATCCGAGTTGGCGTTTAGAGTCTCTTTTGACGGAAGTATCCCCGAGAACAAAGACCTGTACTGGCGCACCATGGTTCACGAAGCATTCGACGGTAAAAAATGGTCGGTGCATAGGTTACGTAAAGTGCCGCAAAACATCACCCGTAACCGGCAACCACAGCCCGGACTCGCCAACAATAGCCTGACCACTTATCAGGTGATAACCGAACCTACCTACCAAAATTGGCTGTTCTCGCTCGATACCCCCATCAGCCATTCAGCTGGAGTTGACTATCATCAAGACAGGCGACTGACCAGCAAGTTACCAATGACCCAAAAGTTTCAGTACGAAGTGAGCTCGGTATTCAAACATCAAGATCAGCGGCGTATCTACAACACCGAGCGTCAAATCAACCTGATGCAGCCAGACAATATCAACAAACGAACCCAAGCCTTTGCAAGAAAATTACGCCAACAATCAACCAGCGATGCCGATTATGTTAATAAGGTCATGAGCTTCTTTATCGACAACCCATTCATATATACCCTCGAACCGCCATTGCTGCCCGTCGACCCAGTAGACAATTTTTTATTCGAAACCCAAGCAGGATTTTGCGGACATTTCGCCAGTGCGTTTGCAGTATTGATGCGTTCAGCGGGTATTCCGGCCAGAATAGTGTCGGGTTACCAAGGTGGAGAGCGCGCCGACAAAGACGACTTTCTTAGTGTTTATCAATACGAAGCACACGCCTGGAACGAGGTTTGGCTAGAAAATCAAGGTTGGGTAAGAATGGACCCAACGGCCACAGTATCGCCTGAACGAATTGCACTGGGTTTACAAGGGGCGATGCAAAATGAAGACAGTTTTTTATCTGACGAAATGTTCAATCTGGTCAAATATCGCCAAATAGCACTAGTCAATTGGCTGCGCAATCAATTTAATAATATGGATTTTTACTGGTCGAGTTGGATACTCAATTTTGACACCAAAAAGCAATCGAAGCTGTTTGAAACCTTATGGGGCAAGCAAGACATGGTGACCTACAGCCTTTACACCGCTGCGGTCTTTTCCTGTTTTATGTTGTTTATTTACCTTTTGTCACGGGGCAAACCCATCAGGCAGCATCAATCGGCGTTGCTTAATGTTCACCATCAATTGACCTATGTGGCCAGTCGGTATGACTTCAAACAGCCCGTTTCTATGCCGCCACTCACCTATATTAGCGAGTTAATCAAGCAACAACCCCAACTGACTGATGAACTCAATGCGCTGCACAGTTTGTATCAAAAGTGTTTATATCAGGACATGGCTGATGAGCATTTTACAGCAACCTTGTCGCAGATTAAAAAGCAGGTTAAGCAATTAAAAAGAGCGGCACCGAGCCGATTTAGGCGATTACGGGGTCACAAGCTGTAGGCACGCCACTGTGAAATCTAAACAACTCATCTGGCGCATTAATTAATTGAGCCTCAATATTAGCGAAAAATGCAATACGCTCGGCAACACTTTCACCTTTGCGCTTGCTGGTGCTATTAACTTGTTCTGCCAACTGAATATAATCTTGAAAGTGTCGGGCCTCAGAGCGCAACAACGAGATGTAAAACTTGTTTAGCTGTTCGTCTAAAAGCGGTGCCAGTTTAGCGAAACGCTCGCACGAACGGGCTTCGATAAACGCCCCAATAATGAGCTTATCGACCAATGCCGCTGGTTCATAGGTTCTAACATGTTTGATCATACCACTGGCATAACGCGCTGCAGATAAGCTCAAATACGGCATATCGCGCTGATTCATGATCTCAAGCACTTGCTCAAAATGATGCAATTCTTCTTTTATCAGCCTTACCATTTTATCGAGAATTTCTTGATTAACAGCGTCATTTTCATTGCCTGACTTTTTAATCGACAACTGTCCAATCAAAGCGTTTTTACCACTGGCAAAGGTACCGTCGCCGACCTTTCGATAAACAAAATCTTCGTATGGTTTTAACCACGACAACAATGTCGCTCCACTGGCTTTATCTATGGCATATTTGCGAATTAACAGCGCAGCAGATTGAGCCGCTTTGAGTTCGCAGGTGCAATGATCTTGCAGTAAAATTGCCTGATTGGCAGGTTTTATTGCCTCTTCAATCCACAGGTCTGGAGTTTCACAACCTAAAAAAGCGTTGATGGGTTCGAGCAAATCATTCATTTGTTGGGTTCGCTAAGTCAGTGATCTATAATGGATTCATGTAGTCAGTGCATTCATGCACGCGAAGTATACGTGAGGAATTAATGATATTAAACCATTTGTGGGGCTTATACGCGCATCCACAAGATGAATTACGTTCTATTGATCAAGAGCAAGAAAACCTCATCTACAGCGTGTCACATATCCTGATCATCGCCCTAATACCTACGGTATGCACCTATTTTTCGGCAGTGTATTTGGGCTGGCATTTAAATTTAGGTGAAGTCAGTACAATCGCTCCGCTTAAAGCCCTATTTGCCTCAGTTGTGATCTATGCCCTAATGATAGGCGGCGTATTTGCACTGGCTTTCACCGCATGGCGCTTGGCCGTATTAATGAAGGCCCCTTCAACCTTTAATCAATCAGTAGAATTATCGTCATACGCATCAACTCCACTGTTTATGACAGGCTTTTGCGCAGTCTATCCAGAAACTTGGTTTATTGTAGTATTTGGCTGCATAGGCCTAGGTTACTCCGCCTACCTGTTGTTCTCAGGTGTAACTATACTGATTCACGTTGACATAGAAAAACGCCGAACTTATTCGCTGGCTTTAGTTGCTTGTGGGCTGGTGTTGTTGATTGGGTTACTTGGAGTGATGATGTGGGTTTATAAGGTGTGATAGTAATTGTAGGGTGCGCCATGCGCACCCGCGTCGTTCTATTCCTGCCTTTTTACCCATTACGATAACGATAGGCCTTCGGCTGTTGTGAGTAGGTATTGTAAGTCTTTGGGCAGTTGCGTTGCAACTTCATCATTAAAAGCAAGATTTATGGGTTGTGGTGCTTCGCTATCGCTGGCAAGTGATAGCATTCCAGCCAAATCACCGTACAAAGTCAATTCTAATTGAGTGCCGTATTTATCAGGCTGAATGGTTACCTTTTCGACCAGATTTCTGATTAGGTCGGCGGCTTCTTGCCGTGTATTTTCTTGATTGAGGTTGGCACATAAATTGGTGATTTTTTCACGATAACGCTCGGCCATGTTTGCTTTCATTTCTATTGGTCTGAGTGTGTCCTTTAGCAAGGATAGTTCTGTTTCTTCGCGCTCGGCTTCAATCTTTAAAAGCTCGTCTTTGACAGCAGCGGCGGGAATACCTTCTCTAATCGCGGTGATGATATTGGCCTTTGCACTGGCCAACTTTTCAAGCTTGGCTTTGGTCAGTTCAGTGCTTTGATTTTGCCTTTGAGAAAGAGTGCTCATATGCGCGGTGTATTCCTCACTAAATGCCTTGAATAGTTCGGGCTGCATCAATTGCCCTTGCAAGGCGTTTAAGACGGTG
>CALKGI010000164.1 GCA_938085045.1 uncultured Alteromonadaceae bacterium | reverse complement strand
AACTCTTTCTTTAGCTTCATCATTAGCAGAATGAGTACAGCTAAGAACCTAAGGACAGATCCTGAGCTGCCCTGTGAACTAAAAGAGGCTGCATTAGATGGTAAGTTAGTGCTATTTGTTGGTGCTGGTGCGTCTATGTTGGTTGGACTGCCCTCATGGTGGGGGTTGGCAGCAAAAGCTTTGGCAGATTTAAGGCAAATTGAAGAAATCAATTTTGCTGAACTTGACCAACTAATGAAGCTTGATCCAAAAAAACAGCTGTCAATTGCAGCGCTAATTGCCAAAGACTGCGGTCATGATTTAAATCTTCGCCAGTATTTGAAAGCTAATAATGATAGTTCAATCTATGCCAGCATTAACTCCATCAAAGCTACATGCGTAACCACTAACTATGATCATGAACTTAAGCCAGAAACGATAGAAAAAGTTACAAAGGATACGACCAAACAGGCGATAAAGCGTGTGTCAGGTGCGAATAACTTAAAAGCAGCAGATTTAAAATTACCTGGCACGGTGATTCATTTGCATGGTGATATGGCAAATCCAGAAACCATGATAGTAACTACTTCGGATTATCTTGAGCACTATGATGACAAAAATGTACAACATTTTTTAAAGGAATTATTTACTAAAAACACTGTGTTATTTATTGGTTACGGCCTAGAAGAAGCTGAGATACTTGAGCATATATTACGGCGAGCGAGTGTTCGACCAAATGTAATGGCAGCAAGAGAACGGTTTTTATTGCAACCGTTTTTCAATGGCGAGCAGTCATTGTATGAACGACTTATTAAATACTACAAGCGCTCATTTGGCGTGCATTTGATAGGTTATTCCAGAGATTATAATGATTATATGCAGTTAGAGAAAATAATGGCTGGTTGGGCTAGAGAACTGGAAGTGCGCCCTCCTGCTTTAGTGGATGATTTGGCAGCAATAGACAGGATTATTGAAGATGAGTAACTTGACACTTGATGAAATAAGCATTCTTGACCGAGTAATAGATAAACCAGAGTTGCAACCTCGCCTGTTCGAAAAAATCAAGAAACTTAAGTGGTTTGATGTGCTAAAAGAAAAAGGCCTTCTTGATGCAATAAAATGTCCGAAGCCAATTAATACTGTGGATGAGTATTACAACATACCATCTTGGCCAGTCACTCAATATCTTGTTGGATCATCAATGCTATTGCAGGAGGAACAAAATTTCGAATTCGTAGCAAAATATTTAAACTTAATTCGTGGCGTGACTCTGTACGCACAACAAGAAGGGTTTAGTAACTACCGAACTTGGTGGCAATTCGCCAAAATTATGCGAAATATACCAGTAAATGAGATATCGCTGGATGACATTAGATTGATTCAATTTTGGTTAAAAGATGAATTTGATCAATCCCTAATAGCAGCAGAAATTGGGCAGTGGGTAGTTGACCTATTAGAAGAGGCCAACGGCTACAAGATTAAATTGGCTAAAGCTCTTTTAGAAGTATTATTTGGCATTACTGAGGTAAAAAGAGAAGGTTATCAGGACAAAAAAGAACCCAAATTACAGGTTGAACGTTATACTGCAAGCAAAATAGCAAAAGATGTTGCGTGTAAATCAGGAACTGAAATGGGCATTGTGGCTATAGAACTTTTTGAGTCTAAGTTGCAACAGTTATTAGATATTCTAGGAAATGATCAGTGGTCGACAATTTGGCGTAACGCTATTGAGAAACACGAGCAGAACTCACTTCGTGATGAACCGGTGGATATCATGATTAACATGCTACGTGATGCTTTGCTATCTTACTGTACAAGCCTTAATAGCACGACTCCAACAAAATTGAGTAAAATGTTGTCATCTCAATATCAATGCATTCGTAGAATTGCTATTTATGTTGCTGGAAAGATTTATGCGCAGTTACAAGATAACGAGATTTCACTGGTGATAAATGTAGAGCACTTTACCGACCATTACAGGCATGAATTATGGCATTTTCTCAAAAATAACTTTGACAATTTTAGTGACGAACACCAAAATTTTGTGGCAAAAACAATTAAAAATGTTGCTTGTGTTGATAAAAATAAAGTCTTAAACGAGAAGGCCACCGCTTATAAAAAGTCCTTATGGTATGCTGCAATTAAACATGCTCATCGTGATTATCAATCGCATTACGAACAGAGTATTGTAAATTCATCGCAAACCCCAGAGCATCCAGACTTTGCAAGTTACTCCAGTATTATAGATGTTTCAGAAAACTCACCTGTCAGTATTATTGAATTAAAAGTCATGCTTCAAGAGCCTAAGTCACTTGTTTCTTTTTTAAATAACTACAAATCAACAGGTAACTTTTATGAATCCGGAATCGAAGGATTGGTTAAGACATTTGGTGAGCTTGTTAAAACAGAAATCAAACAATTTATCGATTATCTCGAATGCTATAGCAATTTACAGCCCCATTTTTTGCACGAACTATTTGCTTCTTTCTTAGCTGTATGGGAATCAAAACAGGAGCAGAATTGGGATTTTATATGGACTGAATTATTGACTTTTGCAGAGTTACAAGTGTCGACTGATAAGTTTTGGTCCTCTACTGTTATTGGTTTCAATGATTCTTTTATTGGTAATACTACTTGGGTAGTTTGCACATTAAGTCGTTTAATTCAGGCGGGATGCAAAAGTGATGAACATGCATTTGGGCCAGATAAGTGCGATGCGGCTAAGCGAGTACTTGAGTTAATCTTGAGTAAGCAAAAAGGAGGCGAGTTTAAGCTAGATTCAGATGCGGTAAATATTTCTATCAATACTGCCAGAGGCCAATGTTTAGAAGCGTATATTAATTTGGCGCTTTACCAGTGTCGAAGTCATAACAATGGCGCGGGTGAACACCAAGATATCTGGCTTCGTTATGAAGAAATATTCACAGTTGAGCTTAATAAGGCGGACACTGCAAATGAATATGAGTTTGCAACATTCATTGTCAGCTACTTACCCAATTTTAAATATCTTTCTAACGAATGGACGGCAGTAAATCTCGATAAAATATTCGATGAATCTAATCAGCAACGGTGGCTTTGTGCGATGCAGGCATATTGTTTTGTCGGAGCTCTGACACCTGATATCCATCAGCTGTATAAAAAGCACAACTTTTTCGAAGCTATTTTTGATAGTAGTTACCTCAACAATGGAATAAAGAAAAGGTATGTTGAGTTAATCTGTGTCGCCTATCTTCATAAACTTGAAAAAATGGATGATGAGCATGGTCTATTTCCACTTTTATTGAATCGTGCAAACTTTGACGAGTTAGGTAACCTAGTTTGGTATATATGGACACTGCATGACAATAAATATGCTGATGTTGTAGGTTTAATTACTATGCTTTGGCCAAAGCTTATTGCACTAATTGCAGGTGAAGATAAAAAAGTTAAAAGTTTTGCCTCAAAACTGTGCCTATGGATTGAATATATAGATAAATTAGATGATACGACTCATCTTTGGTTGCTAACAATCGCGCCGCATGCCGGTGCTGAGCACAATGTGGATACCTTTATAAAGGGGCTAGCTAGGTTAAGTGGTGAATACACTTATGAAGTATTTGAAATATGGAAAGCGATGCTAACCACTTATAGTCCGGTATATGATGACGAAGCCATCAAAACGATACTTCTCAGCCTCATATCTAAAGGCTCAAAAGGTGACCGAGCTGCAAAAGAAATTGTTGGTAAATATGTAGAAAATGATGATACCAGATGTGTTGGATTATATAACGAAGTGGTGTATGAATTTAGTTCATCTAAGTAATAGTTGACCTATCAATGCTAGAACAATTTGAAAGTACAGAATGTAATATTGATGATTGTGAATGGCAGGTTTAGATCTTGACCTGTCAACTGTTATGGTGATTGGTCTTGGAGCTGAGCGAGTTCACTGATTTGTTGCCTGCGAGACCATAAGGTAAGGCTAACCCATTTGCTACGGTTGTTTGGATGATACTATACAGTGTCGCACTGGCTTTCGCGCCATTGACCGTGATGCTAAATAACCAATTCTTTCGATTATGTTGATATAAACATAATCGAAAGGCGTGGTTATTTGCTGATACGCCGCGTAGCGCACACGCCAGCAGTGTATATTATAGCCTGATTGAAACGGCAAAGGCTCATGACCTTGAACCGTACGCGTATCTCAATGTCATTTTTAAAGCGCTGCCTTATGCCGATACGATAGAGAAATTCGAAGCGCTACTGCCTTGGAATTACAAAAAGCAGCTGACAACGTAATCACTGCTATCAAGAGGTGTCGCGCTCGTGGCTCGTGGTACTTCAACATGACAACCCCTTACAAAAAACTAGCTCTGCCGCTGTGACACAGTTTACTTCCTTGCGCGCGCGAGTTTAATGACGGTATTTCATTAAGCGCTTACCATAGTCTGGCAGCGATATGTAATCGAAATGGCCATTGAGCCACGAACTCAGGCTGCAGAAAAATGGATTTAATTTGAATCAAGCAGCAATTATAGTCAATCTACACAAGGCTTTACAACTTGCTGCTTGAAATCAAGAGGCTATAGAACAATTTGTCGCCAACAAGTTGCTACACGGCTTGGTTAGTATAGTTAGCCTGTCTCTTTACGCATCAGCAGAAGTCCCGAAATAACAATTATTGACCCCCCCAAAATAGTCCAAGAATCTGGAAAGTGATCGAAGAAAACCCAACTAATGAGTGTACCCCAGATCAACATAGAGTAATGAACCGGTGCAACTACATTAACAAGGGCTCGTGCAAGCGCCACAATCGTTAGAACCTCAGCCAAGGCTGCAAGCAAACTTGTAGAAATGAGGAAAACGATTTCAAGGCTGGACTCTGGCGTGACCCAAACCCAAGGCAACGGCAAACAAAGGAGTAACCAGCCTACTATGGCTGTATACGCGATAGTACAGGTAGGTGGATCTTTATCCGAAATCTTTCGTGTGATGATCTGTCGAAGCGAAAAAAGCAGCGCTTCCAACAATACCAGGAATATGGCGGGGTGAAAAAGACCCAACCCCGGTCGAATAATGATCATTGCACCTAAAAAGCCAAAAGTCAGAACAGCCCAGCGAAAGGGGCTCATTCTCTCACTCAAAAAAATTACAGCCAGTAAGCACATAAACAACGGTGCTATGAATGTAACAGCAATCACCTCAACCAATGGTACAAATTTTAGAACATAAATATACAAAACGGCTGATGCAGCAGTGAGGCAACCCCTTAAGACCTGCAGCCAAAAATAATACGTTTTGAAAACAGAATAACCACTCAGCAGGTACAATGCCAATAGCACTATCAATAAGCCCGACTGTCTACTCCATGCGACGACAAGTGGGTCTATCGTCTGTGTCAAAAACCGCGCTTTTGCATCGATTATAGCAAACAGGAGGGCGACAACAGCCATGAGAAAGATCGCAAGGCCATTATTCCTTTTTATGTGTGGAGCACTTAAATCTTTTACAAACTCTCTGATAAATGGTAACACTCGCAACGCCTAAGCTTGTTGCCGCTCATTGAATAAGTTTAAGAGTGTGTCTTCGAGCTCTTTGACTTTATGAACAACACTCGACGCGCCAGCTTGTAACAAATAACGACTTGCATTGCCTGACCACGCACTACCTATTCCGACCATACCTGCAGCTTTAGCACTCTTCATGTCTACAATCGAATCACCCACAAAAACGCTACCTTTTGGTGCAGACTTCAAAAGACCGCAAGCGTAGTATAGCGGCCCAGGGAGTGGCTTCGCACAATTGATATCATCAGGAGTAACAAGAGCTTGAAAGTATCTTGTGAGATTGTTTATCTCTAATATTTGCAAACTGCTTTCCCGATCACGCCCTGTAACAATACCCATAGATATGTTTCGTTCAGCAAGGCTACAAAGCATATTCAAAACTCCTGGGAAAGCGACTATTTCGCTTCTCACCTCCGCCGACAACTTGCGGTAAAGCGAAGGAACCTCTCGAGGTAACCCTAAATCGTCGCAAAGCTCAAAAAGTGGGATGCCGGAAAGCCTCATAAAATCCTCCACGAGGTGGTTCTCTTCAATAGAGCATTGCTTCAAAGCGGAGCTAAAAACACGTCGCTTTACTCCTCCTGAGTCGACTAACGTATCATCGAGGTCAAACAAAATCGACAGGCCTGAAGCAGAAACTAAGTGTGGATACATTTGTACTTTACATCTCCGCTAGAACTGCCGCTTGCATAACATCCACTGGGGCTTTCATTCCTGAAAATAATTCAAATGCAAATACTCCTTGCAAGACTAGCATCCGCACCCCTCCGATCGTTGTTGCGCCAAGTTTCTCTGCATCGAGTCTTAGCTGTGACTTCGTCTTCTGAACATTTATGTCCATTACAACTTCCACTCCGTTTAACGAACTTGCGTCGATCAAAGACAATGTGGAATCTTGGCGTCCTACCGGGGTTGCGTTAACAATAATTTCAGAACTGTAAGGGGAAAAATCAGCTGGTGCACCACACCATTCCGCGCCTAGGTCGCTAGCGAGTTTTTCCCCGTTTTCAGTCGAGCGATTATATATCTTTACTTTTGCACCTCGTTCCATCAACCCAAATGCCACAGCACGCGCTGCGCCCCCCGCGCCCAGTACTGCCACGCTTTTTCCACTTAGTGTCGTTACTTCCTCTAAAGCTCCAACTGCGCCGATCCAATCCGAGTTGTATCCCTTGAGGCAACCGTTGACGTTATGAACAACATTGACCGCACCAATCCTCTCGGCAATTTCGTCAATGTCATCTAAGTATTGGATGACTTCTTGTTTAAACGGCTTAGAGACACTCACACCAGCAAAATCTAAGGATTTTATTGCATCGATGGCTTTCCCGATATGATCTGGTTGGAACGCGACGTACCTTAGGTTGGCACCTACCGCATCGAACCCAGCATTGTGCATAATAGGTGCAGTTGTTTTTTTGTTTGGGTTAGCAAGTGATGCGCATAACCTTGTGGTAGCAACAATTTTCATGTGATCTCCAATAGTATCGTGTTGTTTTCATAAAGTACGTTCTTGCCTTTCATATCAACGTGAGCTTAGCACGCAGTTTAGAGACAAATAGCTCTGGTGACGGGTCCAAAAACAATTGACGCCCAAATGCTACACCTTTCGCGCCATGGCGGACCGCTTGTGCGGCTTTTTCGATCGCAATGTCTGGTGCAACAGGTTTACCACCCGCGAACAAAACAGGGACTCCAAGCGCGGCCTCTACGATGGCTTCGACACCATCTCCACTGCCGGGATACGCTGTTTTGACAATGTCAGCTCCAAGTTCAACCGCCACACGCACGCAGTGGCAAGCAAGTTCGAGATACTCGCTAGGTCTCTCGGAGTACATTTCTGAATAATTGCAGACTTTGCCATCAAACAAGCGCCGTGGATAAACAGTCACCAATACAGGCATTCCAAAGCTGCCAGCCTCAGCAATCACATGCGACGTGTCTTGTAACATCGAGAATTCAAATTCGTCTGTCATATGCAACTGGAAACACACACCATCGGCGCCGTACGAAACCGCTTGTCTAACGTCCCCAATCTTTACCTTGCGGGTTGGCTGGCCCAAGACGGTGCTGGCACTAAGATTAACAATGAAAGGCACGCCTAATGCGGCAGGAGGCAGCCTTTTGAGCAACCCAACATAGCCAAGAATACAATCAATTTCTTCTAAAAGCTTAGGTGTTAAAAGATTTGAGATTTTGCGAGTGCCACCCAAAGGCCCGTCTATTAAAGCTCCATCTAGCGGGAGCAAAATTGAGCTTCCACTTCCCATTAACCGAGATAGCCTACGGTTGATGCCAATATCCAATTTTACTGCTCCCCTACATTATGGTCTGCGACTAGTCGCTCTGCTTCTGCAAAATCCTCTAAGAGGATACATGCAGAGAATTCATTGCCGGCCAATGTTAAACCAGAAATAGAAAGGCTTCCACTTTCAGCCATACTTGCGTCGAGGTTAATTAAAGCACCACCGCCAGTCGACAAAGCCGCTACTTCTGAATACCCTGCGCTTGCTTCGCTCTGACCAAGCAACTTCAGAGTTTTTCCGTTTACATCCAGTTTGGGCTTTAACAGCGGGCCATTGCCTTTGTTTACTACTCGTATTCGGCCTTCTTCTCGCTCATAAGAAAATTCCACCACAGGTAAGACAGCAAGCTTTTGTTGTGCTCGGCTCTCGATCACGAGATTGTCTGTGGCTTCTGCCAATTTGCGCGAGTTCTCAATGGCTGCTTTAGTGTCCTTTCCACTGCGCCAAGTTATGTAGAGCAGTGCCAATGCACCAATGGCCGCTAATGCTTGAGATACGGTCGCGACTACGCTCCAGATTTCGGGATGCAACCCCAACATATCCTGTGCCTGGTTTACTTTATTACCCAAGCACATCTGGAGTATCCACATAAGCTATCATGTCAAAAATCTCTGTTGCATCGAAGGAATCTGCTAGCTCATTGAGGAAGCTAAGAACAACTTCATTACTGCGAACAGTGTTCTTTTCAGCTTCTATAATTATTTCTGCGTGAGAAACTTCTAAGCCCTGGTAAATATTCTTCATTCTTCTTCCCAAAAAATTGTATGCATCCCTTTTCCAAGTCGTAAATCATCCCTAATTTTACCTTTGGTTATAAGGATCCTCTGCAGGCAAGTTATTTTGTTCTTGCCAAAGACATGATCTACACTGGGCAGCGTTTCACATGTTCCAGAGAACCTTTGATGTAAAATATCAAGGCCGCGATGCGCAACTTCATGTTCTTGTACCAGCTCAATAGAACCAGAAAGTTGCAAACCAAACAACGGATCTCCCCACTCAGCAGGTTGTTGCCAAAGACAAACCGCTGCTTCCCTAGGTCCTTCACCAAGTGCAATCACATGTTCAGTTGAGGCCTTGCTAGTCAACCAAATCTCTTTGCCGCACCAAGCGAGATATGCAGTGAACGATAGAGTTCTATTTTCCGCTAAAGAAACGGAACCCGTGTGAACCTTGGAAAATAATTCGGACATAGAATCCCCGATTTTATTATTACCTAATTTTTGTTGATCAAATTTCCACATTGCTCTTTCCTCGTCTTTTGTTATTTCGAAGCAACCACCCTGAAGCCGTTGTCATCATTTCTTGAAGTCTTGTCGCCTCGACCTCTGTATCCGGGGTGTGCCCGGTGCATGAGGTGTCTAAAGGAGCCTCCTTTAACGACGAGGCACCAGTCTTCGCCGTCATTGACCATATCAGTTACCCACTCAAATACATTCCCAGTCATGTCTCGTGGTGCTCTCGCAGTTTTCATCAACCCCGTCGACAGCGCACCAACTGGTGATGGTCGGCTCAAATGCATCTCAGCAGAGTTGCCCCAGTTTTCGCTCCACTTGTCCGGCTGAATCAACTCGCCAATTGATTTTTGCTCGCAGTCTTCAGTCGACCAACTCAGCAAGGCAGCTGCTTCCCACTCTGCTTCTGTAGGTATTCGATACTCGACTCCTGTTTTAGCAGTAAGCCAATTGCAATATGCCTCCGCCTCGAAAAAACTGACCCCTACAACAGGCTGCAAAGGATTATCGTATCGAGAGATATTCCAGAAAGCTGGCGCGTCAACTTTTTTGCCGACCAGTGCTTTCACGTACTCTCCAATCTCCTCATCTGACATTCTCGCAAAACGAAGTATCGCTGCGGCTTCCACTACAGATACCTTGCCCTCTCTTAGTAGGCGAACAGGTTTCAGTCGATCTGCAGCAACCCAATTACGGCGCTCAATCCAGCGAGCATAAATTTTATCCTCAGATACCTCACCTGAACGCCATCTCCATCCTTCGAGGGACCAGAAGTCTTTATTTCTGTATCCGTCGGCCTGCCAGAAAACTTCGAATTCCTGATTCGAAACAGGGAAAACGCCTACAGAAAACGCGGAAACATTTCTTCGTTTAGCTTGCTGATGCGCAGACAAATTGAGGCTTTTTGCTTGTGCTTTAGTTACACCTAATCGCCAAGTCTTTCGTTCTACTTCTACCATATGCGGGGAATTGCCAGCATTCAACCATTGCCAACCGACTAACCCTAGCGCCCAAAGACTGGCCAACCGAACACGCACGTCAGCTTCGGGATCAAGTTTGGATTCAAGTATCTTCACAAGAGTTGGTATGTGTTCTGCGTAACATAATTTGCTCTTACCAAAAATCTCAGCCATAAGCCACGGATTTGCATCGATAGCTAGACAAACCGCAGAAGGATCAATTTCAACTAAGCGTGCAAGTGGTTCTTCGAATCCTGTACTTGGGACCACTTGCAACAAGTCCCCTGGAACCATAGAGGCAAGTGCATTTTGGATTGAATCAAGACGCTCTTCGAATTGAGTACTGTGTAAAGTTGCTTTAGATAAGATTTTTTGACGTGATTCTCCAACGACACAGAAAAAGTCTTGAAGCGACTGATGGGAAAACTTTAAGTAACCTTCATTTTCAATGAGTATCGAAAAGTTTTCAGCCAGCCCGAGAAATTGAGATTTATCAATGTTCTTATCGAATACTTCCTCTTTTTCTAGCCACGCTTTAAAATCCTCTAGCAAGTTTATTGCAGCCAGGTGTTGGCCACCGTTTAATTCCCCATTAGCCATCCAAAAGGCCAACGCCCCCAAAGCCTTAAACAAGGGAGTATTACAGAGAGCAAAAACAGCAGCTATAGAGTTTTTAGCGTTTATCAAGTTGTAAGTATATTCATCCGGTAGCCAAGGCCCGCCAATAATTGGATTGTGAATATTACGCTCTCGTTCAACCGCAGACGCAATCCGTCTCCAAAACACTTCACTTTGGGTTCGGGGTACGGGCCCCCTGTTAATCTCCAGAAAATGGTAAAGTGTGTAGGGCGTCCGGTAAAGCTGCTCAAGAGAAGGGTCTTCTTTAAGTGCAGCCCTGAGTTTTAAATAACCTGCGAAGCTAGTTCGCCTAGCCATATCCAAGATCGATAATCGCTCCAACGGTGTCACTGTCGCTGTCGTCGCAGGGGTATCTTCCGAACCAAAGCTGATTTGATTATCCCTTGATCGGCAAGCCACAACGACCGTTACCTTGGGATTTGACAATAGATCATCATGGATACAGGCTTTCCAGCCTAGCATCCACCTTCGACGGTCTTCAGAATTCGAAAATGGCATCTCATTGAAACCATCGAGTAAAAGGATCAGGCGACTATTATTTAGCTGTTTTTTAAACGACAATTCGCTTTCGTCAAAACGCTTTTCCCATCGATTTTCTAACCATGAAAGAGGATTGATTTCCTGATCTCGAATCGCATGCTCTCCTAAATTCACGCAGAAACAAATAGTGCTATCTTCTGTTTCTGACTTCATAGCCTTGAGAGCAAAGAGTTCATCAATTGATTGTAATTGAACGCTCTTACCTGATCCCGGCGCACCTAGCAGTACGACCAGGTTGCTTGAACGTTTATCCATTAAAAGTTCGGCCGCAGAGCTTTTGAAAGCAGGCGCAGTGGTATTCTCAGATCCCGCGAAG
>CALKGI010000163.1 GCA_938085045.1 uncultured Alteromonadaceae bacterium | reverse complement strand
CTTTTGAAGACAACAGCATCGACATTATTACCATTGCGTTTGGTTTGCGTAACGTGACCGACAAAGACAAAGCGTTGGCGTCGATGTTACGGGTGCTTAAACCGGGCGGACGTTTGCTGGTACTTGAGTTTTCTAAACCTGAACACGAACTGCTCAATAAAGCTTACGACTTTTATTCTTTTAATATACTACCAAAAATGGGCCAGTTGGTCGCCAATGACTCTGAGAGTTACCAATATTTGTCAGAATCCATCCGAATGCATCCCAATCAAGAAACGCTTAAAGATATGATGGTTGATGTGGGCTTTGAACAGGTCGAATATTTCAATTTGACTGGCGGAATAGTGGCTTTGCACCGGGGATATAAATTCTAGTGAGCTTTTTTTTAATCCCACAACTCATCACCGCCACGCTTGAAGCGGCCATTAATAAACTGTCGGAACTTGACCCGACTTTTGTTGATCGTTGCAAGCCATTGATAGGCAAACGCTTAACCGCCGAAATTACAGAGCTAAAAGTACCATTGACCTTTGTGGTTAACGAGCAACGGATTAACGTTTTAAGCACAAAAAACGAAGCTTGTGATTGTGCGATTAAAACCTCGTTGTCGGCACTTAAAGAGCTTAAAGACCCCAACCAAATCACCCGCTTAATCAAAGACGGCGAACTTGAGTTAACCGGCGACATACAAGTGGCACAATCGGTTAGCCAGTTGCTTAAAGAAACCGACATTGATTGGGAAGAACATTTGTCGGAATATCTTGGCGATGGGTTGGCCCACAAAATTGCTACCCGATTCAAACATTTTGGCCAGCTGCTTAACGAAAAAGGCCAAGATTTTGATCGCATTATTGCCGAGTTTGCCCAAGATGAAGGCAAAGTTGCACCGCATCCGGCGCAAATGCGAGATTTTAGCGATAAAGTCAATCAAACCCGAGCCAAGGTCGACCGACTGGCGGCAAAAATAGCGAATATGTCACCAAGGAAACGCTAAATGCGCCTGCGTAGACTGCACAAAATTGTAAACACCCTGCTTCAATACGGACTCGATGAACTAATCCCTCCACACATATTGCCGTGGTATGCCAAAGTTGGCCGCCGCGCGATTTTTTGGGTGCGCAATCAGCACCAACACGAAACGCAAGGTGCCCGCATTCGTTTGGCACTTCAGGCCCTTGGGCCTGTGTGGATTAAGTTTGGTCAGATGCTCTCGACCCGCCGCGATTTGTTGTCTACCGAAGTAGCCGACGAACTGGCCGTTTTGCAAGACCAAGTTGAACCGTTTGATGGTGCACAAGCACAAAAATTAATTGAAAAAGCGCTGGGTATTGATGACATTCATCAACTATTTGACGATTTTGAACTCAAACCACTGGCCAGTGCCTCGGTCGCTCAAGTACATACTGGGCACCTAAAGCAGGCAGACGGTACCACTGCCGATGTGGTTATAAAGGTGATTCGTCCTGGCATTGGCAAGGTTATTAACGCCGACTTAGAATTAATGGAATTGCTGGCCGGATTTGTTGCCCAGTTTTTGCCAGATGGCAAACGACTACGCCCCAAAGAAGTGATCAGAGAATACCGTAAAACCATCATTGATGAGCTTGACCTAATGCGCGAAGCGGCCAATGGTATTCAGCTTAAACGCAATTTTGAAGGCTCAGACTCCCTTTATGTGCCTAAGGTTTATAGCGACTATTGCCAGCACAATGTCTTAGTGATGGAACGCATATACGGTATACCAGTGTCTGATATTGCTACCCTTGAAGCACAAAATACCAATATGGAATTGCTGGCAGAGCGCGGCGTTCAAGTCTTTTTCACCCAAGTATTTAGAGACAGCTTCTTTCATGCCGATATGCATCCGGGCAACGTGTTTGTCTCATACGAAACCCCTGAGAACCCAAAATACATTGGCATAGACTGCGGCATTGTTGGCACGCTTAACCGTGAAGACAAACGCTACTTAGCCGACAACTTTATTGCCTTTTTCAATCGCGATTATCGCAAAGTTGCCCAATTACACGTAGATTCTGGATGGGTGCCGCCGCACACCAATGTTGAAGAGTTTGAATTTTCGATTCGTACTGTGTGTGAGCCAATTTTTGAAAAGCCTTTGTCTGAAATTTCGTTTGGCGCGGTGCTGGTTAATTTGTTCAATACCGCTAGGCGCTTTGATATGGAAGTGCAGCCGCAATTAGTATTGCTGCAAAAAACCTTACTTTATGTTGAAGGGTTGGGGCGCCAGTTGTATCCGCAGCTGGATTTATGGAAAACCGCCAAACCATTTTTAGAAAACTGGGTTAAGCAGCAAGTTGGACCCAAAGCAGTATTCGACAATGTTAAAGACAATCTGCCATTTTGGGGCGAGAAACTGCCTTTGGTGCCTGACTTGGTGTATGACTATTTACAATCGGGTCGTGAAAACCATCGAATTCAAATCCATTCAACCCATCGAATCGAAAAAAACCAGCAAAGTGGATTTGTCGGCATTGGCCTGTTCATTTGCGGTTCTACTTTGATTATCTGCTCGGCGCTGCTGTACATTAATCACGATACCACTGCCAGCGCAATCACTGGCCTTGTTGGCCTGTTGGGCTGGACTTTGGGTTTTAAAAAACTGAATAAATAATAACTAATAAACAATACCTAGATTAAGAATACCTAAATTAAGAATACCTAATACAGAAGAGGAAAAAATAACCATGCCAGTGATCACAATTCAACAGACTGACGACAAAACCGATGAGCAAAAAGCCGAATTGGTAAAACGTGTAACCGAAGCTGTAGCTGATGTATATGGCGCAAAGCCCGGTTCAGTGATGGTGTTTTTCAACGAATACAGCAATACCCAGTGGGGCAAAGAGGGTATGTTGGCTTGTGATAGAGCTAAGAAATAACTAAACACTACTCGTAAGGGTAGACACCCATGTCTGCCTTTCATTCATTTCATCGATAATTCAATGTGGTGCTTGGTCAAGGGCAATCACAGGGGATTTGCCCCTACGATTGCCAACCTGTTTTATTCTATTACCATGCACACCGTAACGAAAAACAAAGGCATCTCCCAATGATAGATTTACGCAGTGATACCGTCACCAAACCCAGTGAAACCATGCGCAAAGTGATGTTTGAGGCGCAAGTGGGTGACGATGTCACCGGTGATGACCCTACAATAAACGAACTGGAGCGCTACACTGCCGATTTGTTAGGCTTTGAAGCCGCCATGTTCGCCCCCAGTGGCGTACAGGCTAACTTGGTTGCCTTGCTAAGTCATTGTCAGCGCGGCGATGAATACATAGTCGGACAAACCGCGCACACTTACTTGTTTGAAGGTGGCGGTGCAGCAGTACTTGGCAGCATAGTGCCTCAGCCGCTCGACCAAGAAGCCGATGGCACGTTAGATTTAAACAAAGTCAAAAGCTTAATCAAACCAAACGATTACCACTTTGCTCAAGCCCGCTTGTTATGCCTTGAAAATACCACTTGGGGTAAAGTTCTACCCATGCAGTATTTGGCTGATGCTAGAGCGTTTTGTGACGAAAATAAGTTGGGATTACATCTTGATGGCGCTCGAATTTTCAATGCAGCAGTTGCCTTAGATGTAGAACTGAGCGAGATTGCCAAGCACTTTGATTCAGTATCTGTTTGTCTTTCAAAAGGACTCGGCGCGCCTGTAGGCTCTGTATTGGTTGGTTCTGCACAGTTCATCAAAGAGGCCAGACGCTGGCGAAAAATGCTTGGTGGCGGCATGAGACAAGCCGGTATTGTCGCAGCTGGTGGATTGTATGCATTGAAAAACAACATTGCTCGTTTGGCTGATGATCATGCCAATGCCCGCATATTGGCTAATAAGCTGTCAGACATCG
>CALKGI010000162.1 GCA_938085045.1 uncultured Alteromonadaceae bacterium | reverse complement strand
ATTTCGACAGCTACGTTGGTGCCATCGACGCAATCGGTAGAGCTGGCGCGGGTCGTGGCCCAGAACTAAGCCCGGGCATTTCTATTAAGTTATCGGCTATTCACCCGCGTTATGAATTCTCTCATCGTGAACGTGTGGTTGACGAAATCATTCCCCGTTTGAAAAAACTGGCGATGCAAGCTAAAAGCTACAACATCGGATTTACTGTTGACGCCGAAGAAGCCGACCGTCTCGACATTTCATTAGATATTATTGAAGCGGTATTCCTCGACGACGACCTAGGCGATTGGAACGGATTTGGTATTGCTGTACAGGCCTATCAAAAGCGTGCCATTTTTGTCATGGATTGGCTAAAAGACATCACCAAAAGAGCCAACCGTAAAATGATGGTTCGTTTGGTTAAAGGTGCCTACTGGGACAGCGAAGTAAAAATCAGCCAACTTGAAGGTTATGAAGATTTTCCAGTGTTCTCGCGTAAGCCATCTACCGATGTGTCTTATCAGGCCTGTGCTCGCAAATTACTCGACATGCGCGACAATGTTTACCCACAGTTCGCCACGCACAACGCTTATACCGTTGCCACTATTTTAGAAATGACCGACGACCACACAGGTTTCGAATTCCAACGCCTACACGGCATGGGCGAGTCGTTGTACGACCAAGTTGTACAAAACGACAAAGTGGCTTGCCGAGTTTATGCGCCTGTTGGCCAGCACGCCGATTTATTGGCTTATTTGGTACGCCGTTTGCTTGAAAATGGTGCCAACAGCTCATTTGTAAACAACATCGTCGACGAGAATATTCCGGTAGAATCTTTGCTTGTCGACCCGCTCGAAACAGTTCAACAATGGCAATGCAAGTACCACCCGCAAATTCCAATGCCAGCCGCTTTATATGGCGCAGAGCGTAGCAACTCTAAAGGCATCGATTTGACCGATGTCGACCAAGTAACCGCCATGAAAACCAATCTCGAAAACTGGGTTGGCGATAAACTGGTTACTGACAAAAACAGCGCACCAGAAAAATGGGATACCGCTGTCACAAATCC
The DNA here is from genome assembly GCA_938085045.1 of uncultured Alteromonadaceae bacterium. GTDB lineage: Bacteria > Pseudomonadota > Gammaproteobacteria > Enterobacterales > Alteromonadaceae > JABSOG01. The sequence goes on along the minus strand of CALKGI010000162.1, from coordinate 14,447 downwards.
AGCCAATCATAACGAAGTTTTCGGTTATTTGGCCCATGCCGACGAAACGCAAATGAAGCAAATGCTCACCGATGCCCATGCTGCATTTGGCACTTGGTCTGCAACTCCGGTAGCCGAACGTGCTGAGTATTTACTGAAAATAGCCGACAAGCTCGAAGAACACCGCGACGAATTAATTGCCCTGTGTATTAAAGAAGCCGGTAAAATCACCGTTGACGCGGTTTCAGAAGTACGCGAAGCGGTAGATTTCTGCCGATATTACGCAGCTCGTGCGCAAGAGCTAATGGCTGACAAAAACCTCGAATCTCGTGGTGTGGTGCTGTGTATCAGCCCATGGAACTTCCCTCTTGCCATTTTCTTGGGTCAAGTTTCTGCCGCCATTGTGGCCGGTAACACTGTAGTTGCCAAACCTGCTGAACAAACCAGTTTGATTGCAATACGCACCATTGAATTGATGGGCGAGTGTGGCTTGCCAGAACATGTAGTGACTCCAGTTATTGCAAGGGGTAGTAAAGTAGGCAAAATCATCATTCCTGATGAGCGCGTTCAAGCCATTATGTTCACCGGTTCTTGTCAAACAGGTACCACTATTTCACAAACATTGGCCGCGCGCGGTGGCGAGCCAGTACCATTGATTGCCGAAACTGGTGGTCAAAACTGTATGATAGTTGACTCAACCGCCCTGCCCGAGCAAGTGGTTGACGATGTTGTCGCCTCTGGTTTTCAAAGTGCCGGACAGCGTTGCTCTGCGCTTCGCGTATTGTTCTTGCAAGAAGACATCGCCGACAAAGTGATTGAAATGTTAAAAGGCGCCATGGCCGAATTGCACGTTGGCGACCCGGCATACTTTAGCACCGATGTAGGTCCGGTTATTGACAGCAAAGCTTTAGGCGCATTAGAGAGCCATGTTGAATACCTCAAAACCCACGGTAAATTACACTATGCCTGTAAAGGCCCTGACATGGGCGATACTGGTAATTTCTTCTTTGTACCACGACTGTACGAAATCAAAGATTTGTCGGTATTAAAAGAAGAAGTTTTTGGCCCGGTAGTTCACGTAGTGCGCTTCAAAGGCAAAGACATCGACAATGTTATCGACCAAATCAACGGCACCGGTTTTGGTTTAACCATGGGTATTCACACCCGTATCGAAGAGAAAAGTCGTTATTTGGCCCAGCGTTCACGCGCAGGCAACATTTACGTTAACCGCAACATGATAGGCGCTGTGGTTGGTGTTCAACCCTTTGGTGGTCGTGGCCTTTCTGGCACAGGCCCTAAAGCAGGTGGTCCGCTTTACTTGACTCGTTTGGTTAAAGAAAAATCTGAAATAGCAGAAAGAACCTTAACCGACATGCAGTTGTCGAGCCTTGAGGCGAGTTTTGACACCAGTGACAAAGCAGCAAACGAAGTCGCTAAAATGGTGAACGATGCCAAAGAGAATGAATTCAACTGGTCTAGTGCCAGCTTGAACCTACGGACTTCGGTAGTACGTCAAATGTTGGCGTCGTTGACCTCAAAACACAGCACAGGATATCAAGATGCGCTGGCTGAAGCTCGTGCCCAGTTGTTAATGATTGAAAGCAAATTGGCAGCGCCCAAGGTATTACCGGGGCCAACGGGAGAGTCTAACAAGTTGTATCTTGAATCTCGCGGCATTGTGGTTTGTCTGCGCGACAGTGATACCTCTTTTGATTTTTGGCTGATGTCAATCATCACAGCCTTAGCCGCTGGTAATTCGGTTGTTGCTTTGGTAGACGAAAAACACATGGCCCAAGCGCAAAGTTGTTATAAGGCACTGCAAAAAACCGGCATCAAACCGGGTATTTTCCAAATTGCCCGTTTGTCACAAACCCGCCTTTTACTTGATAACGAGCATCTGGGCGGCGTGGTTATTGACAGCGGTAGCGCCATGAAGAAATGGACCGGCGAGCAACTGGCCGCTCGTGAAGGGACTATTTTGCCGTTGATCACTGCGCAGTCAAATCAGAGCTTGTTTTATCGATTGGTAACAGAGAAAACTATCACTATTGATACAACCGCAGCAGGTGGTAATGCGTCGTTGATGACAATGACGCCTGAGGATGAATAATTTAGTGTGTTAATGCTTATAAATTCAATTAAATAGCGTTAGAATACCCGGCATTAATTCCGGGTATTTTTTTACCTGCTTTGCTATGATAAATGGCAATCCTTTGCTAGTTTTAAGGGGCACAGTTCAGCGTTTTGAGTTTACTTTTTTGCAAACAACCCACCAGGCGGTTTTTATGTTACAGCGCGTAGCCATTGACGATTTACAGATTGGCATGTATGTCGAAGCCGTGACCAAGCAAAAAGGCGCGTTAAAGATAAAAACCCAAGGCCGAGTCGGCTCACAAAAAATCATCGAAAAATTGCGTCAACAGGGCATTCTCGAACTGGCTGTCGACCCCGACAACGTCATTGAGCAACCCAAACCGGCCCCAGAGAAAGAACCCGAACCTGTTCAAGAAAAAGAAGAGCCTCCCAAAGAATACGATCCAAAAGAGCGCACCAGCTCCTTTGACCAAGAAATTCTCAAAGCATCTAAACTTTATACTCAAGCCAAAAAGCTGCAAAAAAGAGTGTTTAGTGATGTTAAGGCCGGGAGAAAAATCAATTGCAAAGATATGGAAACCGTTGCCGACGGGTTTATAGATTCAGTCTTTAAAAATCAAGATGCCCTAACCTGCATGACTCGTATTCGTGAAAAAGACGCTTACCTGCTAGAGCATTCAGTCAATGTGTCTATCTTGATGACCATATTCGCCAAACACATGAAACTCGATAAAAAGCTCATCCACGAGTTAGCCACCGGCGCCTTGTTACACGACATTGGTAAAATCAAAATTAACGATAAAGTGTTGCACAAACCCGGTAAATTAACCCCACAAGAAACGGTTGAAATGCAGCGTCATGTGGTACACAGCAAAGAAATACTCGAAGAGGCTGACGACATTTCACCAGTGAGTTTAGACATTGCAGCCAACCACCACGAAAGACTGGATGGCAAAGGGTATCCCAATGGATTAAGCGGCGAACAGGTAAGTCAATACGCCCGAATGATAGGCATTGTCGACGCCTACGATGCAATGACCGCCGACCGATGCTACAAAGATGGAATGAACCCCATCACGGCATTCAAACGGTTAATGAAAGAAACCAAAACCTGCTTTGACGCCAAGCAGGTCGGTTTGTTTATTCAAGCCATTGGTGTGCACCCAGTTGGCACGTTGGTGAAGTTAAAAAGCCAAAAGCTCGCGATAGTGACCCAAACCAACTTTGTTGACCCGCTAAAACCTGTGGTTAAGGTGTTCTACCACGCCAAGTTCAATCATTACACCGAGATTAAAGACATTGACTTAACCTCAAACAAAGATGAGATTGAGAGCTGTGTTAAACCTGAGAACTTTAAGGTAGACCTTGGGAAGTTTTTTAAGACTGCTATCTTGCGCTAGAAGGTTTAATTTACCTTTGCCAACAATTAACCGATGGGTTACGGCTCGTACCTCACCTAACCCATCCTCCATATGTGATTAACCGATAGGTTGAGTAGATACCATCGTATCGCCTTAAAGCGCCCCAGCCTCTTCAAACTCAATACCGTTTTGCTTATCCTTCAAAGCCACACAAATCCGAATCCGCTCAAGTGTCTTATTCAGGTTGCGCTGAGCACCGGGGATATGCGCTGTTTTCTCATTGAAAAACGCCTCAACATCCGCTGCATCTTCTAGCGTACAAAATCCGCTGCCGACCATTGGTGTGTATGCCAAGACCATTTCGGGCAATACCGTCGACACCACAGAAAAGTAGGTTTTTAACCACTCATACACCGCATGGTGATTTTCTTTATATTGCATCTGTGAGCCAATTAAATAACCGCGTTCGTTGTTTTTAACCGACAACGACAATATCTTGCTTCTGACTTCAGCGGCCAAAGCAGGCTCGGTGGTTGAACCCAATGCTCGTAAACCCGCTCGGCGAAACACTGAGTCACTAGAATCATCAATCATGTCGTTCAGTGCGTAAAAGTATGGTTTGCCAAGCATCTGCACGCCCACGGTTAATGCCGCAGAAGCCAAATCTTGGTTGATCACCGTTTTATCCAGCTGATTGTCGCCCTCAAAACCAATATAGGCTTTAGCTACCACCAATAACTCACTTCTTAAATTCGGCTCTTTTACGCGTAATGCCATAAAATTGACGATACTTCGGCGTAGCAAAGAAGTGGCCACCGGATTAGTCTTGTCGTCTTCGGTATCGGCCTTAAGCCCTAATCTATCGAGTACTGGTCGGTATAAAGTGTCGAGGTACACCGCCAGCTGCTCTTTTTCGTTTGGGCTGGCAATATAGTTGGCAATAAATTGCAGTTCGTCGATGGGCGCGCTAACCAAATCCCAATCTTGCTCTTGGGTAAAAGCTTTGACCGCTTTGACATAATAGCTGGCGTCGATATCCCCAGCCCTAAACGCAGCAGCCAAATTATTGGCCACCGAATATTTCTCTGGCACTGACAGTTTATCCAAGTGTTTCAACAACATCTGCCACTGCACCTGATTCATGCTAAAGCGATAATAACCGCTTCCTCTATTATTTGGCATCACCGCTAGCGGACAAAATGGGGTTTCAATACTGTGATGCGCATCAGTTACTATGGTACAAACCGAGGGCTGCTCGCCGTGGTTAATACCCGGCGTGAGGTTGTTGAGCAACGTCAGGCAAACCGGCAAATTCCAATACTGTAGCGGATTACCCGTAGAGCCCAGCGGCAAATACCGCGACTGCGTGATGTTGATTTTGGCGCTATGGCCGTCAGCCTGACATTGCCAATCGAGTGTTATTGTGGGCACGCCTGGCTGGGTTAAAAAACTGAAAAATGCCGCTTTAAGATTTTTGTTGTCAGCCACATGTTCTATCGATTCAATAAAATCATTGGCCGTTGCATGGCCAAAGGCAAAACGTTTCATGTGGTACTGAACGCCTTTTCGAAACGTCTCACTACCAATAAAACGCTCAAACATCTGTAATACCGCGCCACCTTTTTGGTATGTAATGGCATCAAAAGCACTCATAATGGTATCGTTATTTTTCACCGGTTCTCTCACCTGACGAGCGCTAATCAAGGCATCTTCTATCATCACATAATGGCCTTGACGAACCGATGCTCGGCTAAACTCAAATCTAGGGTTCCACTCATTCATCGCCCGATTGGCCATCCAAGTCGCAAACGATTCATTCAACCATAAATCATCCCACCAAGGCATGGTCACCAAATTGCCAAACCACTGATGCGCCAATTCATGGGCATGAATGCTGGCATATTGGCGCTGCTGCGAAAAAGTCGGAGAATCGCCCAGCAACAATAATTGCTCGCGATAAAGAATTAACCCAGCGTTTTCCATCCCGCCCGCGCCAAAGTCTGGCACAGCCACCAAGTCGAGTTTTTCATAAGGATAAGGCGTACCAAAATAGCTTTCGAGCGTGGTTAGAATAGCCGCGGTATTTTCAAGCGCATACTGCATTAGGCTCCCCTTACCTTTGACACTAATACCACGTAACGGAATGGTTTTATTACGAATATTGCTTGGTGCTATATCTTGATATTCAACCACATCAAAATCACCCACAGCAAAAGCAACAAGATAGGTGGGCAGCGGTTTGGTCTGAGCAAAAGTCAGTTGTTTGTAACCATCATCCAGCAATTTTTCGCTCAGTTGCGGGGTATTAGAAAACCCTTTTTGGTTTTGTTTGACCTCTAAAACAACATCAAAAGGCACTTTAAAACGGGGTTCATCAAAACTCGGAAACGCTTTACGGGCGTAATTGGCTTCAAACTGGCTGAAGATATACGATAAGTCGTTTTCTTCGACCTTATATAATCCTGTCAGCTTGGTATCAAACGGGGCTGTATAGTGAATTTCTAACTCAGCAACTTGCACTGGAATGGTCTCACTAGCAGTTAATCTAACCACGCCAGTGTCGCCCATCTCTTTATAGTTCAGTGCTACCGTGCCGCGCATTCCGTGTAGCACCACTTTGTCGGCATTAATACTTTGACCGTGCAGCCAAATTTCTATCACCGGCTTGATGATATCGACTTTGATTTTTACCACGCCATTGAAGGTACTTGAATAAGGGTCCACTCGAAGGGTCAGGTGATATCCCAGCGGTGCAATATTATCGGGCAGCTGCGCTTGAGGCGACGACCGTTTTTCGGCCAACTGGGTACGACTGTCAATTGTCGAATACAGTTGAAAACAAAATAGACCCGCGGCAACAAAAATTAAAAAAGTAAAAAACTTCTTCCACTTACTCATGAGAAAACCTATAAACACACGAAGCGTTAAGGATAATACAGGGGTGATTTGATGTCAGGGCTTTGGACCCGACAAACAGCTAAACTTGGCTCTGATTGTGTTACCAATTGTTGCTAACGGGGTTTTGGGGTTAAGGGTTTGATTGAGGCTGGAGAAACCGAGGCTGCGCAAGGGAGTTAGTACGCGTACCACCAGCCGGGGTCAGTGCTAAATAAACTTCGTGGACAGCTTGCCTGTCCCTAAGTTTATTTTGCTTTGACCCCATTGCTAGCCTCCGTTCCACCAGCCAACAACAAAGCCGCCTATCCCCTAGATAGCCTCAAGCGCATCGCTGAGCTTACTCACCCCAATCACTTCCATGCCCTCAATTGGCTTTTTAGGCGCATTGGCTATAGGCACAATGGCACGAGTAAACCCGTGTTTTGCCGCTTCGGTAATGCGTTCTTGTCCGCTAGGTACCGGACGAATCTCACCTGATAACCCAACCTCACCAAATACCACCATATTTTGCGGTAATACTTGGTCTCTAAAACTCGACACTAAGGCCACCAGCAAAGCCAAATCGGCGCTGGTTTCGGTTACTTTTACCCCGCCCACCACATTGACGAACACATCTTGGTCACTCATTTGCAAATTACCGTGGCGATGCATAACGGCCAGTAACATCGACAGCCTGTTTTGATCTAAACCAACACTAACCCGGCGTGGATTACCCAGTGCAGAGTGATCAACCAGCGCCTGAATTTCTACTAACAAAGGCCGGGTACCTTCCCAGATCACCATCACTATACTACCCGGTGAGTGTTGTTCAGCACGGTTTAGGAATATCGCTGACGGATTTTTGACTTCTTTAAGCCCAGTGCCCGTCATGGCAAAAACGCCCAGTTCGTTCACCGCACCAAAACGATTTTTGTTGCCCCGCAGCGTTCTGAAACGGCTGTCGGTTGTGCCTTCAATCATCACTGAACAGTCAATACAATGCTCCAGTACTTTGGGGCCCGCTAAAGAGCCATCTTTGGTGACATGGCCAACCATGATAATGGCAACATTGTTTAATTTGGCAAAACGGGTGATGTAAGCCGCCGACTCTCTAACCTGCGACACCGAACCCGGCGCAGACGACACATCACTCATGTGCACGACCTGAATGGAGTCGATAACGATAATGGCTGGTTTTTCTTTTTCGGCTCTCATGCAAATGGTTTCAACACTGGTTTCGGCCAGCATTCGAAGCTTGTTGGTTGGCAACTTTAGCCGATGGGCACGCATTGCGATTTGTTGCAGGGACTCTTCACCAGTGACATACAAAGCGTTCATTGTATTGGCTAGCGTACACATAACCTGTAACAACAAAGTACTTTTACCAGCGCCCGGTTCGCCACCGATTAATATAGCTGAGCCCGGAACCACACCGCCGCCCAGTACCCGGTCGAATTCTTTAAAACCAGATGAAAAACGCGGGAGTTCTTGTAAATCGATGCTATCGAGGGTTTGTACTTCAGATTGTACTGCCCCGGCATAACCTTGCAGAGCGGTATTACGTTTTGCCGCAGGCGAAGCCCCGGTTCTAAACTCAGAGATAGTACTCCAAGCTTTGCATTCACCGCACTGACCCTGCCACCGTAAATATTCTGCACCACAATCTGTACATACGTATGCGACTTTGGCTTTGGCCATGAGAATAGTGCCCTATATTATGAAAATGATTAAGCCCTAAAACTTAAGGCACAGTAATTGCTTGTTCTTCAATTATAGCGCCGCAACTCTAGCGCAAAAGACACAAATACTTTACGATTAGCCCGTAAGGTGTTAATTTTTTGACACATTAACCAATATGATTATGGCTGTCAATTTATCTCAACGCGGTGAACCCATACTAAGAAAATGAACAACACGGTTATAGCTCAATATCAATATATCATCGAACAGTTGGTGCCAGTTATGCAGGCGCCTGACTTCGATGATCTGTTTAAAGCCATGACCGGCGACATCTCTAAACCGCATCAATTTCAACTCAAAATGGAGCTTAATAGGCTCAAACAACCCAGCCCCCGTCCGGTTGACTTACGAGGTCATGTTAACGGCACGGTTGTCCCATACGAACACGATGGCAAAACCCATCATATGGACCCCATAGGCATTGAGGTTTTTGAACGCGAAATACGCCATTACGGCAGTTTTACTGTAGGTGTTTTTGAAAAGGCCAACGCAGGCGAAAATAATTTTAGGGTATTGCATAAAAAAGAAAAAGAAGAAATGCTGGCTGAAAAAAATGCCGCCGAAGAACAGAAAAAACAACAAAGGATTAAACGTAATAGCACGGCATCTTCTGCGGTAGTTGTCACCGAAGAAGAAGAAGATTTAACCATAGTTTCATACAATGCGAACAAGATTCAGTTTCAAAGTTATGCTATTCGCTCAGAAGAGCGGATGAACTACTCGATTTCTATCGAAGTTAAATTTGCCTCCGAGCAAACGCTCAAAGCCACTAGCTCTGACTTATCGGTCAGTGGTTGTAAAATCAAACTCCCGCAAGACATCGATGTACACCCTGGAGATCTTATCAATGTACATTTTCGCGGGCTTGAAGAAGAATTTGCCCTAGGCCTAGCCAAAGGTATTGAATATGAAGTCGTAGCAACAGAAATTCTAGATATGGTGCAGTTTGTTAGAATGAAACGCACCTATAAAGAAAATATTGAGTCTTTTGACGAATTTTTAAATAATTTTATCAATGGCAACAAACGCCGTTATAAAGTCAACATGGAGAACACTGAAGAAGCGGTGATTATCAAAGGGTATGAGCAATATTATATGCCCAGAATCACCTCGTTACCTTTGTTCATAAGCGAAAATGATGGGCAGTTTACTATTAGCTCAGTGCTCACCACCGAAAACAACAAACAAACCATGCGCTATTGGTTCAATGAAGAACAGCAATTGGTACTACCAACGGTATTTAGTCAAAGACGTATTGATTATTTATTGAAAAACGAACGCGAATCGATACTGTACAGTTTCACCCATACTCGCAGCGGCAAAGTACACCACTACGTAGCCTTGCACGAAGAACTGCAAAAAGATGAAACCTTAAAGCATCTGTTTTTTGGTTTTGGCGCCACAAAATCCAATTGGCGAGTGCATAAAATACAGTTACTCGATGCTTCGTACGATACCGCCCACATACCACTTTCTTTGCCAGACAGTGCAGGTGAAGAAATCAAACAAATGAACCGACCACCATCACCCAGGGTGCAAGGCGTGATTGGCAAGACGGTAGCCATTGCTGTTTTAACTGACATTACCGAGCAGAAAAAAGCCAAGCAGTATCAAGCCTATGAATGTAATACCAAAGAAGCCAATAAACTGAAGGTCTTTGGCGTTGCCCGCAAAGAAGACCTACCAAAAGTCGAAATTGTTGCAGTAGATTATGTCAACCTGCGAAAAGAAACCCGCTTTTTATACCGAACTAAAGCGACTATTGAACAGCCCCCCGGTAGCACGGTAGTGGCAGGTGCCACTCGAGATTTTTCGACTAAAGGTCTGCAAATTGAACTTAGCGAACCCTGTGAGTTTGAAAAAGGCTCTGTGGTGTTGGTCAGTTTCCCTGAACTGCAAAAGCTCACCCGAAAGTTCAAGTTAAACCGCCTGCCTTACGAAGCGGTGGCAATTAGTAAAAACAAAAAAATCGTTAACATACGAATACATGAAAGTGGCGATAAGCACAGCGGTAAAAAGTTCTTCCAACAATTAATTCAAACTAACCGCTCGAAACTGACCGCCGCGCAAGAAACCCAAACCATCCCGGGCATGCCTTTGGCCATGCGCAATATGTTTGTTAATGTCTGCAACAACATGCCGTTTTATATCCATCGCAAGGGTATTCGTTACATGATCAATACCATAGGCCGAGGCGGACAAAATAATTCGTTGCATCGGTTAATGGCTAGGTTCCGTGAAACAGATTTTGATTATCACCTACAACCATTAATTAAAGGTAATTTAATTGAATCGGTGTTCGCCAATATCTTAAAGTCGATTAAGCGCCACGATGCGCCCGTTGTGCGCGAATTGCTGGTACGGGTCATTCGCAGTAAAAAAGATGTTGAATCGGCCATTGATATTGAATTTAGCGAAGATTTGAGCGCTGAGCACAGCTACAAAGAGTTTATTGAAAGAGCAACTGAAGAAGATTTGTTTTTTGCTTATCGAATTTACCTTTCGCGCACTGGCAGACCTGATATCGATTATATTGCTAAAGAACTCAAGTATGTTGGCAACTACGCCATTCACCGAGCCAAAGTGTTAGAAGAGGAATTATGGGGCGTAATAGGCGTCGGTGATGCGATTGATATCAGCGAAGAAATGCTGGTTCGTTATGGTGTTAGCGATACCGACATTCAAATTCAAAATCAAGCGAAGCGGTTTTACTTTACCGAATTAGCGGGACTAGACCCATAAAGGCAGATTATTGCTCTGCCAACCACTGAACAATCTGCACAAAATGATCTTTGGGTGACACAGGGTCTGTCAGCATCGAGATATGATCATAATCTCGTTTAAAACCGTTCTTTTTACTCAAAAGCGTGTATTTGGCATCAGTGTAATTCGCTTCAACAATAAAGCGTTTAACATCATCAGGATGACCAAGGGCTTTGTCTTTTATTGCCGCCACAAACCAAGTGGGTGGCCAATTGACTTGTTGACAGGCCTGTTGGTAATCAAAACCATCATCACTGTCTATCCATTGCGACGATTTAGTCCAGCCCATACCCTGCCCATGAGATTTAATGGTTTCATCATCTGAACCAAAACCCAGCTTTTTGGCCGCTAATAAGCCGTGGCGCTTAGCATAAATGGGCGCAACGTGATGCCACATTAAGCGAATTTTAAACAACGCCTCGGGGTTAAGCACCCTCACCTGTCGCTTGGTACCAAAAAATATTTGGCTACGAACTTTGTCAATCAATTTTGGGTTGCGAGCAAGCATTGACGTTAACAATACGCCGCCCCACGAATGGGCCATTAAATGCATGGGTTGAGGGTTATTTTGATAAACAAAGTCAATAAACAACGGCAAGTCGGTGACAATGGTTTCGGTTTGACCAAAGGTATCAAACGGTTTGATGGTGGGGATGGTATAACCCCGCCCCCGCAGGTCAATAACATAAACATCAAAACCTGAGGATGCCAGAAAACAACCCAGACCACGGCCTTTTTCGTTATAAAAAATCCGCCCGTTTTCAATCGCCCCATGAACCATCAATACAGGCTGACCGCGCGTATTTTTACCCTCAAGGTTACCGCTAAAAATATGGCGAACATGCAATTGATGGTCGCCATCTTTTATAAACAGCGACTCTTGGGTCAGGGCATCTGTCATTATTTAGCCAGTGCTTTTGGCAGTTCTTTTGGCAACAACAAATACAACAGTTGTTCTAAACCGCCCGCACTAACCGCTGCTTGTGCTTGCTGTCGTACCAATGGTTTGGCATGAAAGGCAACGCCAAGGGCTGCTTTTCCGAGCATCAACAAGTCGTTGCCACCATCACCCATGGCAACCGTTTGACACTGACGAATGCCATGTTCTGTTGCCATTTTTTCAACTGCTTCAGCCTTGCTTTTAGCATCAACAATATCACCAAGAACTTTGCCTGTGAGCTTGCCGTCGATAATCTCTAATTGATTGGCAAAGGTTGCGGTTAATCCCAATTGCTTTTTGAGTTTATCGGTGAAATAAGTAAATCCGCCAGATGCAATACCAACCACCCAGCCTTTGGATTTTAAGTGATTAATCAGTGTTTCGACGCCTGGCATTAGTGGCATATTGTCGGCTACTTGCTCAAGAATACTTTCGTCGGCCCCCTTTAATGTGGCCACTCGATTGATTAAGCTCTCGGCAAAATCTAACTCCCCAGCCATTGCACGTCTGGTCACAGCGGCAACCGCCTCACCAACACCGACCAAAACAGCGATTTCATCAATGCATTCAATTTGAATAGCCGTTGAGTCCATATCCATCAGTAAAACGCCGGGCTGTTCAATGGTTGGCGGATTTTGTACGACTACCAGCTCAATATCCAAACCTTCTGCCAATTCGGCCAGCGCCAGCTTAAATTCTGGCGTAATAAGCCCCTGAGACTGGTTAAGGTCACCAATAACCACCGCAGGTGCCATATCGGGCAGCGGTTGGTAATGTTGTACACTCAGGGCTGTTTTACTGTATTGAGACAGAGTTGATACCAATGTATCAATCTTTTGGGGAGATAATGCCGGACCAAACCCGACCAATCGAATAGGGTGTTCAATTTTGGTGCTTTGTATCATGTGACTTTCTTCGCTTTGCACTGGATAGTGACTGTAATTGTAAAAAGTGGCGACATTCTACATCAAAGTCTTATCCAAGGGCACCCACAATCATTGACTGGATCAAAAACCCTTATTGCCATATCATGACCCCATGACAAATCGCCAATTAAATACCACCTCAGTTTACCGACGCCTGACCCAAGTCGCCCTATCAGTGGTGTTATTGATAGTGGTGCTGAGTATGTGGATCAGTGCCAACTCGGTTGGTGAACAACTACAATCTGACCACACAGCCAATTTAACCCGCCAATTGGCGCAGCAAAGCGCTTTGGTGGCGATGCGTTTTATCAAACAAAAACAAACCAATGAATTAACGGTTATGCTCAACGATTTAATCACAGACCCTTTCATTCAACAGTCAATGGTGTACGACAAAAGCGGCAAAATCATCGCCCAATCGTCTGATTCAGTCACCGCCCATCAAGCCTATATTGACAAAATAGAACCTTTTGATGCACTAACACCGGTAAATAGACCACTTCCACCGCCGCCACAGTTAAAAATGTACGTAACCGAAATTTATGACGGCGAAAAGTTATTAGGGTATTTACGCATTGGCTATTTGCAAGCGCAAGCCATTAAACAACCCTTGGTATTTCACGGCAATATTATGCGTCAGATTCTATTAATGATGCTCATTTGTGGGGTGATAGGCTTCATGTTAACGCGTGGGTTTGCGAGGTTTAGTCGGAACTCTTATCGGGTGGTTGATTGATTTTAAGGTCTATTGTTGCGTTTACCCGCCCCATCACAAACAGGGAATAAACCTCATGTGGAGGATGGGTTAGGCGAGGTACGAGCCGTAACCCGTCGGTGAGCGTTTATACAGAACCAAACCGCCGATGGACCACGATTTGTACAACAAAGGGTTGGCGATTAACGACGAACAACCGATGGGTTACGCACACGCGCTAACCAAGGCTCGTACCTCGCCCCATCCTCCATGTAAGGTTAACCCAAGTTTTGTACCAGCCCCATGTATGACCCCTTATCACTCTAATCCAAACAATTCTTTGGTATTAGCCATAAGTTGCTTTTCAAGCTCAATGGCAGGCTCATCTCTGAGCAAGGTAAGCACTGTAAAAACCTCTCCTAAATATTCCGGGCTATTACGCTTTCCTTGTCGTCCATAAATCGGCATATCTGGTGCATCGGTTTCTAATATCAATGATTCGAGCCCTACATTGCTCACCACTTCACGGGTTTTGACTGCTCGGGGGTATGTAATAGTGCCACCAATACCCAACTTAAAGCCCAAGTCTATGTATTGTTCTGCCTGCTGTTGACTACCAGAAAAAGCGTGAATAACCCCGCCTTGCTGCGGTTTAAACTTGCGCAAAAACGCCAATATGATGTCGTGACATTTGCGGTGATGGATGACCAACGGCAGCTTGAATTGCTGAGCCAGTTTAATTTGGGCAGTGAAGAAATAACGCTGTTCGTCTACGTTATCTAACGTAAAATCAAGCCCACATTCGCCAACGGCGACCACTTGAGGGTTTTGTTCGATTAGGGCAGCCAAGTCATCGACATCATGCCTTTTAGCGTCTGCTAAAAAACACGGATGAATGCCAAGTGCTGGAAAAAGGTTTTTGTGTTTAGCCGTTAAATCTAACACGCTTTGCCAATTGTCTGGTTTGACTGCGGGCACGATTACCGAAGCAACACCGCGAGTCAGCAAGCCGTCAATCAGAGTGTCTCGGTCTTCGTCAAACTCGGCAAAATCGAGGTGGCAGTGGCTGTCTA
>CALKGI010000161.1 GCA_938085045.1 uncultured Alteromonadaceae bacterium | reverse complement strand
TCAAAGCAGGGATATCAGTGAAGCTGCACAGACGCCCCTAGTATGGCCAATTACGGCGCAACAAACACCAGCGCTTGGCGACCATCGCTTAAAGGAAATACAGCAAAAACTGGCACCAGATGAGTTGTTGGTGCGTTACTTTACCAGCGAACAACGCTCGTTGGTTTTGGTTGTAACAACGTCTACAACACACATCAAAGAATTGCCTGATGTTAGTCAGATTAGGCAATGGGTTGGCGATATTAAAAATGTATCGCTTCAGGCACAAATGAAAAGCCAGATAGCCGAATTGGCATTAAACAAGCTATTACCTATGTCGCTCATTACCCAAGGCCACTATAGAAAGCTGATTGTTATACCCGATGATATGTTACATCGCTTTCCTTTTTCGGCGATTAACCTGTCGAACAAACATCGTGTGTATGAGCCATTAGCCGACCAAATGGCGGTAGTTAGAACGCATTCTATTCACGACTACTTATTTGGTGATGTTGAACAAACGCGTATTGCCCAGAGCAACAATCAAATTGTGGTTTTTGCCGACCCACTGATAAAACAAACGGTGATAAATGAAGGTCATTCAGACAATGACACTAAC
Organism: uncultured Alteromonadaceae bacterium; assembly: GCA_938085045.1. Taxonomy (GTDB): domain Bacteria; phylum Pseudomonadota; class Gammaproteobacteria; order Enterobacterales; family Alteromonadaceae; genus JABSOG01. The sequence goes on along the minus strand of CALKGI010000161.1, from coordinate 15,761 downwards.
AGTGCTCATGCGCTTAAAGATAAGCCACAAAAACGAGCATGGAGCGACGGATTACAAAGGTTATCTAATAGCGCAAGAGAAGCGCGCAATATTGAAAGTATTTTCAAAAAAGATCAAGTTACCGTCTACCTCGACCAAGCCATGACCAAACAAGCGTTAATGGAAGAACAAACCAGACGTTCGCGGATATTGCACATTGCCACCCATGGTTACTACAACCCCGCGACACCCGATGTGGTGGGTTTTGCCACTTCGCCAATAGATGGTGGTAGTGGTTTTTTGAGTTTGACTGAGTTATTGGGAAAACGCTTCTATTCTGATTTGGTGGTTGTTAGTGGCTGCGAAACCATGCTGGGAGAATACTATAAGGGCTCGGGTATGCGAAGCTTGACTCGTGGCTTGTTATCTCAAGGCGCAGGGTCTGTGATTGGTACTCTATGGAAAGTGCCTGACTTGTCTACTTCGATGTTTATGGGATATTTTTACCAAGCGCTCAAAGACAACAATGGTGATTCTAGCCAAGCACTTTTTACAGCTAAGCAATTATTATCAACAGTTCAAAACGGCAAATACAGCGACCCTTATTACTGGGCTGGATTCGTGCTGACCACTGTCAGCCGTGAGTTTGAACAAATCGCGTTGGATTAAAAACCCCCTTCAAAATAATAACTAACAATCTATAACAAAGCTGAAGTAGGCGAGGTTTCAACCTCGCTTGCCTTCAACAAATTAGCTATCTGTAAAAAAATTTTCAAATCTTCTGCGAGATATCCGCCAAATACATCACATAACTAGCAAAGGCTGTTAGCGCGTGATGGAAGTGAGCTGATGTATCCATTAATCGCCATGACAGTTATTCGGTGCCCACAAATTGTAAAACGATGAGCAGGGCGTTAACCCAGCACATACTCAAAATATGGCTGAAAAACTAAAGAACAATGGAGTATTCTCATGGCGAATAAAAAATCAAAAAAACAGTTAAGCACAAAAACAGCACAGACAACCAAAGATTGTGGTTTGCCCAAGTTTGACGTAAACCGTATTGCGGGGGGAGTAGAGGCATTGGCAGACGAGCCGCCAGAGCGTATTAACTGGGCAGGACAGGTGCTTGGCATTCCTCAGGTATGGCAGCTCACCCAAGGTAAAGGTGTAACGGTGGCTATTCTTGATACTGGTATAGACGCTGAGCATCAAGATTTGGCTGATGCGATTGTTGCTATGAAAGATTTCACAGGTGATGGTATTGAAGATAAAAATGGTCATGGTACCCATTGTGCTGGTGTGGTTGGCGCAAGGCTCAATGGTGTTGGATTTGTTGGTGTTGCGCCTCAGGCTGAACTGATGATTGGCAAAGTACTCGATAACAACGGTAGCGGCTCATTTGGCCAAATTGCCGAGGGTGTGTATTGGGCGGTAGAAAACGATGCAGACATTATTTCAATGTCGCTTGGTGGGCCGGTGTCAGATCCCCAATTATATGATGCGATTCAATATGCGTTATTTTACGGTGTTGTGGTGATTTGTGCCGCTGGCAATGATGGCTCGTTGGGGGTTAACCCAATCGGTTACCCCGGTAAATTGGGTGGCGTTATCACTGTTGCATCGCATGATAATAACGGCAACCCATCGGGCTTTTCTTCAAGAGGCGGCGAATTAGACTTTATGGCGCCGGGCAGCGAGATTTGGTCAACCTACAAGGAAGGTGGGTACGCCACCTTGAGCGGCACCTCAATGGCAACCCCTTTTGTTGCAGGGCTTGCTGCTCTCATTTTAGCGCATCACAAAGGACCGGGTGCAAACAATACCCCGATTAATAATACTGAAGACATGAAGAACCATTTGATGAGCATGGCAGCACATCCGGGGCATCATGATAATCAATCTGGGTATGGTCCGCTGTTACCTTATCGATATTTTTCTCAACCTCATTAATGGTCCTGTGGTTGTCAAAAACTCTAACACCAGCACAAATGTCTTGATTTTAAAGCGCTGTCGTAACACTGGCGGTATGGAGGCGTAGTGCTGTCGTAAGGGATGGTCTAAGCTTAAGGCTCGAATTTACAGCACCCATCGGTAAATCGTGATGGGCGCCGAAAAAGTATAAGGCCTTAATACTATGACCATTTCTCCAGACAAATTAAAAAAGCTCAGAACCCACAATGGTTGGTCGCAAGAGCGTCTAGCTGATATCAGTGGGTTAAGTCTACGGACTGTGCAACGCGTTGAAACTGGCGCCGCTGCATCGTTAGAGACACAACTGGCTTTGGCTAATGCTTTTGACATTTCTCCGGCTGATTTGATGGAAGATGCTGAGGTTGAAATAGGCAGTGGCGGGGTCAATTGGTCAGGTGTTGCAGGCTTGTTGCTGTGTATAGCGCTGATGTTTTGGCAGTTTTATCTGCCTGGGGCACCATTTTTTGACTTAATTAGCTTTATTTTGATGATTGGTCTGGCACTTGGTATGGCGGCAATTTCGCTAGGGCTAGAGCAAGCATTGGCCACTTTGGCCTTAGCGCGTTGGGTGTTTGTGCTGCCAAAAAATGAAACCAGTTTACAAAAGCACCTACCGAATTTAAATCGTATTATCTATTACTGCTATTCGGCAGGTGCTCTGTCAGCTTTGGTGGGTATTATCGCCGTTTTAATGTACCCGGCAAAGGCTGATTTTAACTTGTCTTATCAACCCCACAGCCATATTTCTATGGGTTACGGCATTGCCCTGTTGACGTTACTGTATGGCGCAATGTTTGCTGAATTAGTCTTTCGCCCGTTAAAACACCAAATTGAACGGCTGTTAATCGCCCATAATGGCGGTAATCACATAGAAATCACCTCAAATCGTTAAAAATCACCTTGTGGTTGTTTAGGTTTTTTGTTTGGCGTTGTCTACTGGACTCTAATTATAGGAGTCCATCAATGAACATTAAATCGCTTAAATCTGTAGTGCTGGCCATTGGGGTTATTATGCTCAGTGCCTGCAATCAATCTATGTCTGGGCAGGCAAACGCTGCAAAAATTAACAGTCAAAAGATAACACTTAACGAGCGCAGTTATGTATTGGCGTTGCCGCAAAATTATCAAGCCAATAAAAACTACAAGCTGCTACTGGCTTTTCATGGCTCTGGTGGCAGTGGCAAAAATATGCAAAACATTGCGGGTTTTGAACGTTTGAGTGATGAGTATATTGTGGTTTATCCCGACTCAAAGATTGAAGAGTGGAACGATGGTTGTCAGTGCAACAAAACCCACCGATTGGGTATTGATGATTTAGACTTTGTAGATAAGTTGATTGTTGATGTCACCAGCCGTTACTCTGTAGACATAGGTCAGATATATGCTGCGGGATTCTCTCAAGGTGGGTTGTTTGCGCAAAACCTGTTGTGCAATCGCAGTGAGGTGTTCAAAGGCATTGCATCTATTGCTTCGCCGATGTCGGTGCAGTTGTCTGAATCATGCAAAATTGAAAAACCAACCTCATACATGATGGTACATGGTAAAAAAGACAACGTATTGCCATTTAGGGGTATGAAACACCAGCGGTTTGGTTTGATCTCTGCCCCAAAAGCTATCAGCTTGTTAGCCAAACAAAATGGCTCGTTGGCCAAGCCTTTGGTTAAAGACGATGAAAAAGGGGTTGAACTAACGGCATACTGGAACGGTAGTGAAAAAACTCATCTGTATGCGATAGAGCGGGGCGCTCATCATTGGAGGTTTGATGGTTTTAATACCTCAAGCAAGGTGTTGGACTTTTTTGCTTCTAGCAATACCCCTGAATTGCCAAAACATTCACAGTTGGTTGCTGTAGACGATGGCCGAATTCATGTTCGGACTATGGATGAAAGTACTGGGGGTGAACAAGTTGGGAGTGAAAAAACTGGGGACAACAAGCCAACGATAGTGTTGCTGTCGGGTCCCAACAAGTATTTTCATGCCGATAGTGCTTGGTTTGTTAAAGTGCAAAAGCAACTGGCTAAGCAGTATAAAGTCAGGGCAATAGACCGACCGGGTAATGGTTGGAGTGACTTTGACGAAACAACCTCGTATGTGAGTTTTGTCGACAAGCTTTATCAAACGCTGGTGGCTTTGAATGAAAAAGAGGTGATTTTTGTGACCTTTTCGAGCGGTAATACAACCGCCAGCTTGTTTCAGAAAAAATATGCAAATGACGCCAATATTCAACTCAAAGGCATGGTGTGGATTGACCCAGACATCTTTTTGCCCCATTCAATCGCTATGTATCAAGATTATCCCGTGACTTTCTATCGTAAGAATTTGGCCAAATTGATGCCCCATTTACAAACTGGCGCTTGGACTGAACGGACGGCGAAAAAACTGGTGGCCGAGCGTGAAGAAATACAAACGCTGACCAAAGGTAAATCAATGGATTGGGGCTACTATGATGCCATTAGCCAGCAACGCTTACTGATTGACCGCCAACAAACCCGCGGCCTAGAAATCGCTCATTATCATGATGATTTAAATGCGGTTGCCAATCTTGAATTGATAGAACAAATTCCGGTGAGTGTGATTGACAGCGATTTCGAAATAGATCAAATCAAAGACAGCCCTGACAAAGCAGCTGCCATGACCCAGTGGATGGAAGAGGGCACCGTTTGGGCCAAACAGGTCGCACAAAAATCTAAAGGTCAGTATATTGAGGTGAGCAATGCCCATCATTTGGTGCCGCTTGAACATCCTGATGTGGTTGTTAATGCGGTTAATTGGCTAGCTGGTAAGTTATAGCTTTAAGTCATCAGACCTTTGGGAGGGTTGTTTGTGAAAGGGACCTATGTGGTCCCTTGTAATTTTAGCTATTTTTTAATAGGGGGGGCTAAGGACAGATTTGGCTGTTAGCACATTTGGCCATGATACAAATGTCAGATCTTTCCCAGTGTTTTTTCATCATGATAGGGGTGATAACATTACCGACAGCGACCGTTTTATCGGCAATGGTTAAGCCACTCAATGGACTACCTTCTTCGACTGTTATCGGCTTGTTTTTGTATATGTTGTCATCATAATACTTCGCCAGTATATTGTTGACGCTGTTATCCCCAAAAAATAGAGCCGTGATTTTATGGTCAGGATTTGCAGTATTCACTGCATCATAAAAAATAGCTTCAGTCTTTCCTCCTACTTTCAAATCGCCATTTTTGTCACATTCTTGTATCGTTACAGTGACGGCTATTACTTTCTTGGTTTTGCTGTTTCTTGACATAAGTAACTCCTACTTTAATTGTCTGTTTGGGGGTTCACTACTAAAATAAACGGTATGCAAATATAAGAGTGCATTTATAAAACGTGATCTCCCATTGCAATCACAAAGAAAATAAATTTATTTACTGTTTGTTGATTAAAAATAGCCGAGGTTGGCTTTTTTCGACATGGATACGCTGGGGTGTGATGATCATGTCAGTTTTCTTCGTTTGTCCTTCTCAAGCTTCTTCATTTATCACAAATTACACCCGCGACAACGGTTTGCCGCAAACCACAATAACCAGCATCGTTGAGGACGACCTTGGGTATTTGCTATTTGGCACCCAAGATGGCTTAACCCGCTTTGATGGTTATAAATTCAAGGTATTACGCCACGATAATGCCGACCCCGAGTCTTTGGCATCCAATAGTGTTAATTCGCTTCATCAGGGGCCGTTAGGCAAAATTTGGATTGGTACCAATGGTGGCTTGAATACGTATGCCAGTTCTACCGGCAAGCTGCAAAGACTTTTTCCTGAATTTACTCATGCGATAGCCGCAATGGCAATAACAGGCGATGGTCAGGTTTGGATTGCGACCAAAAATAATGGTTTGTTCACAACAAAAGCACCCTATCGACAAATCATGGTAGTAAAAACCGTACCAGCAATGCCTTTACAAGCAACATCTTTAGCTTGGTCGACATCTGGCAGTCTTTGGGTAGGTTCGCTACAAGATGGTTTATTTCGATACGATGCCAAACAAAATACTGTAAAGCACTTTGTTAAAAATGGGCTAAATGAATTTAACATAAGCAGTAATGCTATATCATCGCTGGTTATTCAAAACGATGCGCTATGGGTTGGTTACCGTAGCAATAGTGGTTTTGATATGTTTGATTTATCAAGTGGTCAGCTAAATGAAGATATTAGACCTGCTGTTGTCAAAGCGCTTGGAAAAGACAGAGTAGAGGCATTTCTGCATGATAGTTCAGGGCGAATGTGGATAGGCAGTTACAGTGGCAATGGCGTAGTTCGTTGGGATAGGGCTAATGGTACTGTTCGACAATTCAGGGCATCTGCTATTGCCGATAGCATGAGAAATGACAAAATTCGGGTTGTCTACGAAGATTCAACAGGCAGTGTATGGTTGGGGACTGCTGCTGGCTTATCAAAATTGGATCAAAACAAGGAGCGTTTTGGCCATATTTCATACGGCCCTGACATTAATGGGCTGCATGAGCGGGTTGTAACCGCTGTATTTGAAGATGCTCAACAGCGTTTATGGGTTGGCACTTTTGGTGGAGGGTTGCATCTTTATGATGATAACTCAGGTTTGTTAACCGCCATTGGGGCTGAGCAATCTATACCTGGTTCATTAACTAACGACGAAGTTATCGCATTGAGTCAGGCACCTAAGGGCAAAATTTGGGTGGGCACTATTGAGGGGTTAAATCTATATGATCCGAAAACCCATCATACTGAGGCTTTTGATCAAAGTGAGCTATTTAAAGATTCAATGATCTTCGATAGTAGGGTAGATAACCACAACCGACTGTGGATCAAGACCAATAAACAATTGCAGGTATACAATCCCCAGACTAGATCATTTTGTCTCATACCGGACGATTTTGGTGTGGTGACGTTTCTGTTTGCCTATAAAACAGGTATGTGGATTATTTCGCGAGATTTCAGTCATGTCTTTCATCAAATCAACTTTTCAAATAACCAATGTGAGTCTTTGTCGATTCAAAAATTGAGTATACCGGGCGTAGGCAAGTTTGAACCGCTGTTGCTTGATAGCAAAGCACGTATTTGGGCCAACACGCCAAGCGGACTGATCAAGATATCAGCTGATTTACAAAAAGTTGAACATTTCACACAAGCACAAGGATTACCCAATAATACGATTTACGGCGCACTCGAAGACAACCAAGGCAACTTTTGGTTCAGCACCAATGGTGGTTTGGCTAAGCTAGACCCGCAGAGCAACACCTTCACTAATTACACCCAACAAGACGGGCTGCAAAGTGACGAATTCAATGGCGAAGCATCGCTAAAAAGGGCCAATGGGCAATTGGTGTTTGCTGGCATTAATGGTTTGAACGTATTTGACCCCGCATCGATTAAACCCAATCAAATTCCGCCCAAAGTACAGGTCACATCAGTTACTGTTTTCGATAACGATACCACTGATATCAACGTGTCTGGTAGTGGACGAAAAATCAGCAATGGTGAACATATTGATTTGACCAGCAGTCAAAACGGGTTTGAAGTTGAGTTTACCGGATTACATTTTCTTGCGCCAAAAGCTAATCGTTATCGCTACCGCTTGATAGGGCTGGATGAAAGCTGGAGCGAGGTAGGTGCCGACAGGCGGTTTGCCCGTTATACCAATCTAAATCCAGGTGATTACCAATTAAGAGTGACCGCCAGCAATGCCAATGGCGTTTGGGCCGACAAAGAGGCGCTTGTAAGCTTTTTTGTCGCAACGCCGTGGTGGATGACCTATTGGGCTTATTTTGTTTATGTACTGATGAGCGTTGGTTTTATTTGGGGATTTATTCGTTGGCGAGAGCAAGAACTGACGCGCAAAAATTTGGCTTTAGAACAACAAGTAAATGCTCGTTTGGTGGATATTCGTCAACAAAAAGACATCATCGAACAACAAGTGGTTGAGTTAAAAGCCTTGGATAAGGCCAAGGAGCATTTCTTTGAGAACATATCCCATGAATTTCGCACCCCATTATCGCTCATCATTGGCCCGCTTAAACGGCTCTATACTATTGATGCCAATCCGGCTATTACCCGCAAACTAGATGCACCAATAAGACAAGCTTCAAGGTTATTGCGGCTGATTAACCAGTTTTTAGAGATCTCAAGATTGCAAACCGGTGTGACCCAATTGCATCGTAGAAGCTACCACTTGAGTGAGCAAATTCGCGAAATAGCCAGAAGTTTTACCGACAGCATCGCGCACAAACAACTGCGCTTGAGCCTGTCGCTTGATGACGATTTACGGCTTGATTACGATGCATTGATGATGGAGAAAATCGTGGTTAATCTGCTGTCAAATGCGATTAACTACACCCAAAGCGGTGGCCGAATTGCTATTGAATTAAGCACTCCAGAGGTTGATGTGGTGATGCTTAAGATTCAAGACAACGGCATTGGTATTGCTCAAGAGCAGCAGGGCAGTGTGTTTGAACGATTTCACAAAGCGCACAATAACGCTGAGTTTCATCATGGCATTGGGGTAGGGCTGGCGTTGGTTAAAGAATTGGTTGAATTGCATGGCGGCAGAATTTCGCTTGAAAGCACACCACAAAAAGGCAGTTGCTTTACGTTGACGTTTGTCAGTGCTGCGAATGACCATGCACCCGGCGTGTTAGACAGGCTCGATGATTTGTCTGGGGCCTGTTTGGAACAATCGATGTTCAGGCAACATAAACCTGCTGATGAGATCAACAAAGAAGGTTTTGAGGCGGGTTCTGATACGGCCAAATGGACGATTCTGATCATCGACGATGAATCGGATATGCGGGTATATTTAAGCGAATTATTGCAAGATTACCATTTGTTGCTGGCCGGCAATGGCGAGCAGGGCTTGAAGATTGCCATTGAACAAGTGCCTGATTTGATCATCAGCGATGTGATGATGCCAGTAATGGATGGTTTGGCCCTAACCAAAGCAATACGAGTGCAAACCACCACCAGTCATATACCCATCATACTATTAACGGCCAAAGGTGGCCGTGACAGCAAGTTAGCCGGGTTACGTGAAGGGGTGGATGATTATATTGTCAAACCCTTTGATGAGGCGGAGTTGTGTTTGCGAGTCAATAATATTTTGGTGATCCGCGATGAGTTGGCCAAAAACTCTTGCGACCCGCAAACCGCTGCCAACAAGCCACTGCCACTACCCGAATGCGAGCAGCAATTTATTAATGATTTCAGGGCTGTATTGCAAAAGGAGTATACCGACCCGATGTTTGCTCTGGTTGATATGGCCAAAGGAATGCACCTTGAAAAACGTCAGTTGCAGCGCAAGTTAAAGGCGCTGCTTGATACCAGCCCGAGCGAATATCTACGGTCATTTCGCTTGAATAAAGCCGCTCAAATGCTAATCAAAGGCCAATCGGTGTCACAAACACTTGAGTTGTCTGGGTTTATGGCAATGTCTCATTTTTCACGTTGCTTTAAGGCCCGTTTTGGTGTGGCACCTAGTCAATATCGTCGTCATGTCGAACAATCGACGTCGTCTGGCGATAAATGATGGTCGTCGATAGGCAAGTTCTCCAATGCTGTCACCTATAGGCATATTGTTGTCGTTTTTGGACTAATGTTCAAAAACTAGCCCCCGTTAATATGGTGCCCTATTCAACTGAAGGGGAGACAAATCATGTTATATGCCAACGAAGTCTCAGAGCCTGTGATGGTATCTGTTGGTGACTGTGAAAAATTCGCACAGCAAAAAACCTTACCTACTAGAGATATTTCATCTGAAGCGGTGTTGATCCAACATTTAATGCCCAAACTCAATATGTTGGTCAAAAAAACCGTTTGGGACCGCAATATCGCTGAAGACATTCGTCAGGATGTATTGGAGGTCATGGTAGTTAAATTTCGAGAAGGTGTGGTGAACCAACTCGATTCAGCGGTTGCTTACGCTGTAGGCGTGTGCCGTTATCAACTTTTTTCTTATATCAAAAAACGCAAAAGAAATGATAAATACTTTATTCACTGTGATGAAACCGACAGCTTGATATTGATGGTGGATGAGCGGGGATATGTTTTGCAAACCCTGCTCAATGGTGAATCGGCGCAGATGGTAAAATTGGCCATTGCCAATCTGACTCAAGAAAGAGATAGAGTGGTATTGACTCAATTTTATCTTTACGACAAACCCGTTGCTTGCTTAAGCAAACAGTTTGGTATGACCGAGATGCATTTTTATCGAGTGATGTTTAGGGCCAAAAAAAGACTGTTAGAAGAGCTGTTGAAGCTAGGGTATTGGTCTTGAAGCGTTTTTAAGAAGTCACTCACACCTTACCTATGTTCGCGTAGGAAGATACTTAATCAGTATTTTGCTCAGTTCGTGGGACTTGATTGGTTTGGCGACATAATCATTCATACCGCAGGCAAAGGCCTTGTCGAAATCTTGTTTCATGGCGTTGGCTGACAGGCCACAGATGATGAGGTCGTTATACCCTTGCTTGCGCAGTTGTTCGGTGGCTAGGTAACCGTCCATCACAGGCATTTGAATGTCCATCAGTACTAAGTCGTAGTGCGGGGAGTTGACTATTTTGGTGATTGCCTGTTCGCCATCTTCAGCCAAGTCAAAGGTCAAACCAAGTAGTTTAAGTATTTCACCACCCACCAGTTGATTGATGTTGTTATCTTCAACCAGCAATATATGCCCCTCGAATTGTTGGGTTTGTTCTGCTGGTGTTTCTTCTATTTTTCGACTTTTTGAGTTGTTTGGGTAAACATCCAATAAAAATGCCATCAATTGCCCACCAGTGAATGGGTGAGCAATGCTGGGGGCTTGCCATTTTTGAGTTAAATTGGTGGCCAACATGCTGGGTTGGGTGTCGGTGACAAAACCTATTCTTACGCTTTCGTCTATCAATTGCGCCAGCGATGATTTTATTGTGTCGTGGTGCTTTTTACTCATAACATCTACCAAGACAATATCATTCGGGGTTAATTGACTCAGCTTATCTTCGAGCTCGCTGGTTGGGTATTGTTTATAGTTAGGGTCGACCTGCGCTAAATACGGGTCGTTGATAAATCCATGCACATCATGGCTGAAATAAAACAGCCTGTGCTCTGGCTCGCTCGAAAAATCAAAAACAAACTGTTTTGGTGATTCAAGGGTGACTTTAAAGCTGACCTTGAAAGTACTACCAACGCCCGCTTCGGAGCTGGCGTTGATTTCGCCTTCCATTAATTTGACCAACTCTTTGACAATTGACAAACCTAAGCCGGTGCCACCAAATTTTCGGCTGGTAGAACCATCTGCCTGAGTAAATGAATCGAAAACATGAGCGAGTTGATTGGGCGTCATACCAATGCCGGTATCGATGACTTCAACCTGTAACATAGCCTGATTTTCCTGTTCGCAGGGATTGATACCCACTTTGATGGTGACAGAGCCATGTTGGGTAAATTTGAGAGCGTTGGAACATAGATTCAACAACACCTGCGAGATACGAAGCGGGTCGCCAATCATGTTTGAGGGTAGTTTTGGGTCTGCTTCAAAACGAATGTTAATATTGGTTTCTTGGGCGCGGGTGGTGATATTGCCCAGCAGATTTTCAAACAATTCGTTGGTTGATAGCTGCACTTGTTCTATATCGAGTTTACCAGCCTCAATTTTCGAAAAGTCGAGAATGTCATTGATAAGACTCATTAATATTTGGGTTGAATAAGAAACCTTAGTGAGATATTCGCGTTGCTGGTCACTGAGCTCTGTTTTCATGGTTAAGTCAATCAACCCGACAATGCCGTTCATTGGTGTGCGAATTTCATGGCTCATATTGGCCAAAAAGACACTTTTTGACTGGGTGGCCTGTTCGGCTTTGTGTTTTGACAGGGCCAATTCTTGATTCAGTGCATCTTGGCGTGACACCAACAGTTGCGATTCATTGAGCAGCTCTTTGGTTTGTAGATTTTTGCCATGAAAGACATCGGCGGCTTTAGCCAGTTGGCCAATCTCATCTTTGCGGCCCAATCCTGTAATTGAACCTACAGATTTGTCACCAGCCAATTTTTTGAAAATGTCGGTTATTTCATTGATGGGATACATAATTCGGTAGGCCAAAAAGATGGCAATTAACCACACCATTAAAATACCAATCACTGAGAATATATTGATGCGCAGACGACTGTCTTCAATGTTTAGGCGCACCTGTTCATTGGTTTTGGTCAATTGTGTGGCAGCAAGCTGGTTGAGTTCTTTAACCAAATATAAAAACTCATTGGCCGAGCCTGTCATTACCACGTTAACTAAATAGGTATATCCTCGGGTGGTATTGGTGAGTAGAATAAAGTCGTTGCTGATTTTATCAAGGGTATCGGTAAACTGATTGTCGCTATTGGCAAAATTCAAACCGCTATTAAACACCTCTTTGACGATGCTGATATTGGCTTTGAATTGACTGGCTTTGTCGAAATTAAGGCTGATGATATATTGCAACGCTGCGCCTTTCGCCTCCGACAGGGTCAGCCGAACGTAGAGTAATAGCTGAGTTTGTTGCTGGTCAGATAGGGCATTGTCTAAGGCTTCTTGAAGCATTTCTTCGATATTTTGCAAGCCGTTCATTAATCCTTGTTCAAATAACAATTTGCGCTTTTTTCTGCCCTCAGTGACGGTCGCAAAATTTTCTTGGTAATCGGATAAATGGCCGCGCATTCTCAAAATATAATCGTTGTACTGTTCAACATTACTACTGTGACGGGTCATTTGTTCGAGTATGTTGAGGTTGTTTGACAATTGCTTCATTAACACCGAAAACTTGGTTAATGATGAGTTGCTGGCCGTTTCTTTATAAATCAGCACATTACGCTGTATATCTAAAACATCTCGTTCAAGTGCGGCCACCAAATTGACTTGTTCGACTATTTGTTTGGTCGAGTCGATGCCGCTGACATAAGACTGGTGTTGTTCACGAGTGATCACCAATTGACTGACCAGTAATAGTACCATCAGGGTTAATACTAAGATGATTTGTGACTTTATTGAGTTAAATATATTCATTGAATTAAGTGCCAATAAACTCATACCATTTTTGTAAACTGTAATCATAAGTTGGCATAACAGTATTCCATACGGCCACATTGCTCAGCCGTTTTTCGTAACTACCGCCGGTTCTTATGGCGCCTTGTTGCACTGACACTTTGCCATCGGTTCCTTTGAGCTGTTGTGAGGCTGGCTTGCCGCCGTACCAGTAATCCCATTCGGCTTTGCTCAGTTGTTTTGCTGAGCGTTGTGGATTAGAAATATAATACCCTTGGCGCGCAATAAAAGCGCCGGGCCAGCCCGATAACCACCAGTTCATATACTCGTAAGCCACGTCTTTAACTCTGCCATGGGTTGCAGATGACAGGCACATAACCCCGTGCCAACCACGGTATCCTTCTTTGGGGGCGGCAAAAGTTACAGGTACGTTTTGACCATTTAGGGCCGATACTGCGGGTGAAAACATGCTTTCAATCACCACTCTGTCGGTGCTCATAAATCTGACAGATTCAGGTACTGAGGTCCAAAAACCGGCGAAATGGCCTTGTTGTTTGAGTTTGAATAAAACCGCAAATAACTTGTCTAGTTCTTGTGTGGTCATAGCGCCAATATTGGCAAATTTAACAAACCCTTTGGCTTGAGCTGCAAGGGCTAAGTCAAACAAACCTATGGTGGGCGCGTTGACGATACCCACTTTACCTGAGTATTTTTCGTCGAGCAGCCAGCCCCAGCTTTCGGTTTCGTAAGGAATGCCTTTGGGGATCACTTTGTTGTTGTAACCAAACGAGTCGACATTATGGACATAGGGCAAAAAGCTAATTTGGTCGGTTGGGTTGGTGCCTAAGGTGTGGTCTTTTTGCACATGGAGCAGTTTATAAGGCGCGTCGCCAGCACCGATATTGGCTTGAGGCGTGACTTTGCCAGTTTTGGTTAAGGCATTGACCTCGTCCCAGTATTGAATGCGTTTTTTGTCGATGGGTTGAATTGATTTTGACTGCCACAAGATGTTGATGCTATTGGACCACTGTTCGTACAAATCAAAACTGCCGGGGGCCATCGCCGCTTTTTGTAGCACCGCGGCGCTGCCTTTTGGTTCGAATTCTAGTTCAATACCCAGGTCTTGCATGGCCTGTTGGCGCAGCTCTTCTTGCAAAGTGACATGGGTGCCGAGAATTCTCAATTTGGTTTTCTGTTTAGCAAAAACATAAGGTGCTTTGCTAATAAGTCCTGCACCGACACCCGCTATGGCGAGGTTGGTGATGATCTTTCTACGGGTTGGTGAAAATCCCTCTTCGTCTTTTTTATCTGATCCCATGAGCACATTTCCTGGTGGCTGCGGTGAGCTTTAAATCTAGCCTATAATGACCGTTGATTCAAACATTTAGCTGTTATTACCCTTGTCTATTGGGGGGCTCAAGACCTATGATGATATACCCCTGTTCGAACAAGAGAATCCCTTATGCTATTCAACAGTTTTAAAGTGAAAGTCAACAATTATATCGCCCATGTTCAGCTTAATCGTCCTGAGCAAATGAATTCAATGAATCAAGATTTTTGGCGTGAATTACCTCTGTGTATGAAAGCACTGGAAGCCGACGGTGAAACCCGGGTGATTGTATTGTCATCGACCGGCAAACATTTTTGCGCGGGCATGGACTTGGCGGTTTTTAGCGACCCTACATGTGTGCCGCTTACGGGCGACCCTGCAAGGGTGGCCGAAAATCTGCGCCGTTTGGTAATGCAATTTCAAGATTCGGTGTCGAGCTTAGAGAATATCCGCATCCCGGTGTTAACCGCTATTCAAGGTGGTTGTATTGGCGGCGCACTAGACATGGTTTGTGCCAGCGACAGCCGTTATTGCACCAAAGATGCCTTTTTCTCAATCAAAGAAACCCAACTGGGTATGACGGCAGATGTTGGTACATTGCAGCGGCTGCCAAAACTATTGCCCGAGGGCATAGTGCGCGAATTGGCCTATACAGGTAGAGATTTTGTCGCCGAAGAGGCGTTAAAGTTCGGTTTAGTCAATCAGGTGTTTGACGATAGCGAGGCTATGCTCGAAGGTGTTATGGCAATCGCCACACAGATTGCCAGTAATTCGCCAATGGCGGTGAGTGGCTGTAAAGAAATGATTAATTTTAGCCGCGACCACAGTGTTGCCGATAGCCTCAAATATATGGCGACATGGCAGGCGGGCATGTTCAGGCCTGAAGATATGATGAAGTCGTTCGCGGCCAAGGCGCAGAAGAAGGCGCCTGAGTTTGACGGGTTGTGGCCGGTGAAGGGGTTGTTTGAGTAGGGGTTTTGTGGGGCTTCGTTTTTGGGCTGGAGGAACGGAGGCTAGGGCTTCGTTGTTGGCTGGTGGAACGGAGGCTAGGGCTTCGTTGTTGGCTGGTGGAACGGAGGCTCCGCAACAGGGGACAGAGCAGTTGACGTGGGGCTTCGTTGGTGGGCTGGAGGAATGGAGGCTAGGCAACAGGGGACAGAGCAGTTGACAAAAAAGTGGGAACGCAAGCGTTCCTTGCGTATCCCATTTTTGCAATCTGGTCTGTCCCCGGCTGGTGGTGGTATCGGCGACATGTTGAAGGGTAGAGGAATCTCCCAGCCACCACCAGCCGGGGTCAGACCACTTGAAGGTTAGTGGACAGCTTGCCTGTCCCTGCGCTTCAAGTGCTCTGACCCTGAGGGATCCCCACAAATTAATAGGAACTAAACATCGTATGGAACCTCTATTTGATCCTGGATCCATGCGAGCGCCGTTTCTCGATCACCCTTCAGTATTTTGATATGCGGATCCTGTATTGCCCTCAATGCTATAAATT
>CALKGI010000160.1 GCA_938085045.1 uncultured Alteromonadaceae bacterium | reverse complement strand
TGATGTAAAAATCAGTACAGTTTCGCGTGCACAAGAAAGCCTTCACAATACGCCTGCCACGGTTATGGTGATCACAGCCGAGACAATAAAAGCACGGGGCTACAAAGAGTTCTCTGAAATCTTCGATGACTTACCGGGTATGGAGGTCATTAGGCCCTATGGTGATACTTGGATCTCTCATTATTGGCGAGGCGAAAGTCAACGCGGCGGCACCGTGCTGTTGTTGCTCGACGGTAATGTGATGAATCATTTGTATTACGACAATATTTTTGTACAAAGCGCTTTGGCCTTGTCCAATATCAAACAAGTCGAAGTTGTGCTTGGTCCTGCTGCCGTACCTTATGGTGACAATGCATTTTTAGGCACTATTAATGTTATCACCCATGCCGACACCAAGCGTGGTGCCAGTGAATTCAATGGGTTTACCGCTTTTGGCAGTAATCAACGCAAGATTATCGATTTTCATCAGCTATTTAGTAATGGCGACTGGCGTTTAAACTTTGCCTTCAGACTCGACAAAGGGCTGGTAGATGACAGCAACATCGACGCCTACGAATACACTAAAAACCACTATTATGCCGACTCACGATTATGGGGTGATTTTGTCAATAATCCAGCGCTAGCCGGTGGTTTTCACTCACCTCACGACAACCGCTCATTTGATGTTCGTTTGGCCTATCAATCAACGCAATTGAGCGTGCAGCATTTTGAGATAAATTCAGGATATGGCACTGTTTATGCCGCCGACAAAGCGCAAAATCGCGGCCGATGGATAAGACCCGACAGTTCAGCCGACTTACGGCATAAAATGCGCCTTTCGCCTGAGCTGACATCCACCAGCCAACTTCGTTACCGTCGCAGTGATATTGATAACGATTCGCTTTTTTTTGAAGCCTTCCCTTTTCCCGATGTGCCCGGCGGGCGTTTAATGGATATCTCAAATTGGCGCAGCATCAATCGTTCTGTTGCTGCTCATCAGGATTTTGAATACCAAAATACCCACTGGCGAAGTGCCTTTGGTTTACGCTATGAAAAAAAGAAACTCCAAAAAAACTATGATATTACCCGAGGCGATAACCCTTTTGTGTCGCCAACACTTGTGACCGACTGGCACGATTACGATTTCCCTACGCCTCCCACTAACAGCAGTATCGATAACAATCGCACCACAGTTGATGAAAAAAGCCTTTATTTAATGCTCAACCGTTCATTTGAACCTTTGTGGGACTGGGGGCAAAAACATTTGCTCAACGCAGGTGTGCGTTACGAAGATCATTCGGTGTTTGGTAGTCGTCCGCTGTTCAAGCTCGGTTATGTGGTCGAAGACGGCAATTATTCTTACAAATGGATGTGGGGAGAATCGTTTCAAGAACCCTCAGCTCGGGTATTGTATGGCGGCTGGCAAGGGCTTGGCAGCGATCCAGATTTAGCACCCGAAGAATCAAGCACAATGGAGATAAGTTGGAATTACATCACAGCCAAATCTCGGCTAACACTGGCATTGGTTGAAGTCGAAGCTGAGCAAACCATCACACTGTTTGCCGGTGGTGCCAGCAACGACCCGGGCGCTCGCAAACTGCGCAGCCTCGACATGATTGGCCAAAAAGCATTTGTCTGGCAAGGGTTTAGTATCAATGGTTGGCTCAACTACTCGCATGTATTTAATGTATCAACAATCACTCGCACCGAAACAATGGCGCAGAGTTTTCAAATCAATACCTCTAATGGCCCTACAGGCAATACCGCCGAAGATAAATTGATGTTTGGTGCGACCATTGGTTTTTCTGACCATCTGTCGGCAACGGTGGCCAACCGTTATATCGGCAAACGCCAAACCAGTGCGCTCAACCCAGTAGCATCGGTACCGAGTTATTTTGTCACAGACATAACCCTGCGCTGGCAAGATGTTTTGCCCGGCGCTGATATCAGTATTCAAGCCACCAACTTGTTTGATAAGACCTATTTTCATCCCGGTGTAAACGGCGGCAATGCGGGCGTTACACCCGGCTCATTTGATACTGACGGTGTTTATAGCGGCAGTAATGGCTTTTTGAATTCGCTATTACCTCAGGCTGGCAGACAATTAACGGTAAAACTAGATTTTAGGTTTTGAAATGACTGCTCCATTTGACGCAAACAGGCGCCAGCGCCTAACATCCGAAACACTCCGTAACAAATTCCCAACCCTAAATCGTACAAAATAACGCCAGATATTTGAGCTATTTGTTAGTTTTATGTTAGAATCCCGGCGATTTTTAATTTGAAATAGGTCTTCTATGAAAAAGTTAGTCGTTACCGGTTTATGCGCAACCTTGCTTGTCGCTTGTGGCCAGCAACCAGAACAAACCAAAACCCAAACCGCAGCCGCTGTTGAAAAAGCTGTAACCCATAAAGCAGATAAAGTGGAAAAGGTCGGTACTTCAGGCATTACCCTGGCTAACATCGATAAGAGTGTTCGTCCACAAGATAATTTTTACCAGTACGTTAATGGTACTTGGCTTAAAAATACCGTGATCCCTTCTGACAGAACCTCCGTTGGTGCATTTTACACCTTACGTGAAAACTCTCGCGAAGATGTATTGAAGATCATCGAAGAACTGGCCAAAAAAGATGGCCTAAAGCCTGATTCTGACGAACAGAAAGTCGCCGACTTGTATCGTTCATATATGGACGAAGACAAAATAAATAAACTCGGCACCGCACCGCTTAATAGCGAATTGGCTGCAATTGACGCCATTAGCGACAAAGACCAACTGGTTGGCTACTTCGCCAAAAGCCAAATCAGTGGTCTTAACGTGCCACTGCAATTTTACGTTTCTGTAGATGCAAAAGTATCCACCGAATACCGTGTTCACTTCTGGCAAGGGGGTCTGTCATTACCAGACCGTGATTACTACTTCAAAGATGACGAACGCCATGCAGGCTTTCGCACTAAATTTGTCGAGCACATTGAAAAAATGTTTACTCTAGCGGGTTTTGCCGATCCTAAAGGTTCAGCTGCAACAGTGATGAAAATGGAAACCACATTGGCCGACAGCCATTGGACCAAAATTGACTCTCGCGACAGCACCAAACGTTACAACAAATTCGCTGTTGGTGATTTGAATGCCAAGGTATCTTCAAACATCAACTGGAAAGCTTTTCTTGATGCTTACGGCGTAAGCGGCGAATCAAGTATCATCATTAATCAGCCAAGTTTTGTTAAAGGCTTAGGCGATTTGGTTGCCTCAACTTCGATTGACGACTGGAAAACTTATTTACGTTGGGCATTATTAACCAGCCGCGCGGGTTACTTGTCATCAGATTTAGATAAAGAAAACTTCGAGTTCTTCTCAAAAGTACTGAACGGCCAAACCGAACAAAAACCTCGTTGGAAACGTGGTGTTGATCAGGTCAGCCGCACTTTAGGCGAAATCATCGGCAAGGTCTATGTTGCCCGTCATTTCAAACCTGAAGCCAAAACCAAAATGGTTGATTTAGTTGAAAACCTACGTAAAGCCTACGGTAAAGGCATTGACGACCTTGAGTGGATGAGCATGAGCACCAAGGTTGCTGCCAAAGACAAGCTAGCCAAGTTCGAACCTAAAGTCGGCTATCCAGATGTGTGGAAAGATTACTCAAACCTACATGTTAAAAACGGTGACTTGATTGGCAATATGAAAAATGCTGCCAAAGATGGATTCGACAAAAACGTGAACAAACTGGGTAAACCGATTGACCGTACAGAGTGGGGCATGACACCACAAACAGTTAACGCTTATTACAACCCAACTAAAAACGAGATTGTTTTCCCAGCTGCAATTTTGCAACCGCCATTCTTTAACATGGAAGCTGATGATGCCGTTAACTACGGTGGTATCGGTGCGGTTATCGGCCACGAAATGGGCCACGGGTTTGACGATCAGGGCAGTAAATATGACGGTAACGGCACCATGCGTAACTGGTGGAGCGAAAGTGATTTGGAAGAATTTGGTAACCGTACCAAAGCCTTGGTTGCTCAGTATGCCGGTTATGAAGTTTTTGACGACTTGAATGTTAATGGCGAACTGACGCTAGGCGAGAACATCGGTGATTTGGCCGGTGTGACCATCGCTTACAAAGCGTACAAGCTATCTTTGAACGGCCAAGAAGCGCCGGTAATTGACGGTTTAACTGGCGATCAGCGTTTCTTCATGGGTTTTGCGCAAGTTTGGCAAGGCAAGAAAAAAGAAGAAGCGTTACGTAACCAAGTCGCGACCGACCCACATTCACCTGGCAATTTCCGTGCCTTGGGTGCCTTGTCGAACATGCCTGAGTTCTACATGGCATTTGACGTAAAAGAAGGTGACAAGATGTACATTGCACCTGAAAATCGCGTTAAAATCTGGTAAAACTGAGTTATAACGAACGATGAAAAAAGCCCCTGAACTGCAAGGTTCAGGGGCTTTTTTATGAAAGGATTTCTTAACTATTTTTCAACGCAAAAGAAATAGTGTCATTGTTGTTCTTTCCAAACATGAAAGTTTGCATATTCGCAATTAGCACCACCAATCATCACACCTGCAATCACTGCCAATGCGGCTTCCCATGCTTTTTTTATGTCTTGCGTAAAGGCAGAGCCCAACCCTTGTTGCAATGTCCATAAAAGCGTATCGGCTACCACACCATAATGGGCATCAACTGCGCCATAGGCTATGTGACGACGACCCAATTGCCAAACGGTCATTTCTAACCGGTCAAATTGTTTCAGCCCACGTACAACAGTGGTGATGATGGTCATCAACTTTTTACCCTGCTCTTCAATATCGCCTTTAAACAAACTTCTGACGCTTGGTGCAACCTCAAATAAACGGCCGTAAAACAAACCAGCTGCATCTTTGGCAATAGGCACTACTTTTTCCCATGAACTCTGCACTAATTCTAATTGTTGTGGTGTCATTGTTTTTCCTGCTCTTGCTGCAATTGCCCTAAGCGTAGGTTTCTTTTGGCCTTTTTTCAAATGTCGGATAAGAGGTAAGGTCAATTCTCATGGTTATAATTCACAACAAAAGTGGCTATTTTTAAGCACTGTTAGAGGATTCAAAATTTTTGTTAAATGGTTAACTCCAAAGGCCCTTTTCATAT
>CALKGI010000159.1 GCA_938085045.1 uncultured Alteromonadaceae bacterium | reverse complement strand
TAAAATAAGCATTAGCTTCGTTATTAATCTTGCCATTAGAGTGACTAGTGGCGGCGATTAATGCCTTGCTACTGCTTATTTTCCCAATTGGTCCGACACATCGGCAAAATCAGACCAGTGAATTAATGTCATTGATATCAGTCGTGCTTTATGTGGTAGGAGCGTCCGTCTCGGCGATATTGGTCGTAGGCCAATCATAAACATGAATTGCTTGGAAAGATTTCATCTTTCATCGCAGCGAGACGCAGCTCCTACCAGGCTATATCCCATTATTTAGTTCTCAACTTACCCGGCGAAATGCCCATCACCCGTTTAAACGCCTTTGAAAACGACGACTCATTGTCGTAACCACAAAATATGGCCGTTGCCAGCACAGTACTTTTCTCGTCAGCTAACATTCGGTAACCCAACGATAGTCGCCACTGGGTGATGTATTCCATCGGCGGCACACCCAGTAGTGTTTTAAACAAGCTGGCGAAATTGGCGCGAGACATATTTGCCTGTTGCGACAATAAATCTACCGACCATTTCTTTTCAGCGCTTTGATGAATCGCCTCAATCGCGAGGCTAATTTGTGGGTGTGTTAAAGCTGCTAGCAATCCTTTACTTTCATCTAAATGCTCACGAAACAACATCGATAAAATGCATTCAGAGAGTTTATTTAAGACGTAATTTGAGTCGTTGTGATTGGCCAAAGACGCTTTAATGAGCATTTGAATTAATGACGATAAAATACAGTCATTGGTATTGTCATGATGAAAAACCATGTATCCCGGTAAGTGGGCGGTGAGCTGGGTTATTTGCGGATGGTTATGCGAAAAATAACCACAAATTAGGCCTGTGCCATCGGCACGTAGTCCATCACTAAAAGGTATCGATTGGGCAATATTAGTCGCGGTGTTTTGGTTGATGTCGTTACACAAATAATGCTTGTCATCATGCGGGAATAATACGATATCTCCCGCTGCTAATTTTATGGTTTGTTTGGTATCGGGGTTAATCATTAATTCGCAGTTGCCATGGCTGACAATATGAAAACTGATATATTGGGTGCCCGAGGTGTCAATCGCCCAATTATTGCAATATTGGGCATTATGAAACACTTCAGCTTGCACTTTGAAAGTCGACAGAAGTTGGCTTAATACATCCATATGATTTCCTAGTAATACCAATTAAAGCCGTAACCATAACACGGCTCAAAGGGTATCAGGAAAATCAATGATGATGTGTCTCTAGGTGCTGCTTCAGCAAGTCTTTACCGTAGTCATTACCATTGGGGGTTCTTATTATTGTGTGTATATGATTTCGGGTTGCTGCTCTAGAGCCTGACGGGCTACTCACGCCAACTGGTGCCTGATGGTCAAATTCTATCAACAGCACTGGGCTGTGAATACGGTAATAAAAAACGCCATCTGGCTTAACTTCCCCTTTAAACGAAAACCAAGTTTCATCTAAGTGGCTTTTTACTTCGCTCATTTTTACTTTGGCATGGTCGTCTTGCATATTGCCAATGTATTCATCAATTAGGGTGATTAATGCCGCTTTTTGCGTTTTGTTAAATGTGGCGACTTGTATGCCTTCGTAGGCGAGCGCTTTGTTGTCTTGATTGGCAGCAACTTGCATATTAGCGCCCTTTTTATGGCCTGTTGTTGCCATTTTTCTTTGGGTTTTATCAAGTGACATCATTAGCGCAAGACCCAAATCTTGTTCTTCTTGCAACACCACATTACCTTGGTATTTGCCAGATGTGGTCACTACTGGCTCTGCCCCCATAAATACCGGTGCCATAACCACTTGGTTGCCCAATACAAAATAATTAATCACCAAATGATGGCCATCTATTTGCCAGCCCCAAGGCTGCGTTTGTGATGGTTTGCCCATTATTGTGAAAAAATATAACTGCTCGTCCATATGTACGCTGTTATTGTTGAGCTCTTTTAAGGTTTGGTCGGTTTTCATGATGTCTTTGCTTTGTTGTAAGCCTTTGGCACTGAGCGAAGCGCTCATTAATGCAAATGCCTGTTGTTTTTGTGCTGGTGACATTTCTTTAAGGCTAACGCCTTGGCGGTCGTAAATACCGTTGTCTACATTTGACCATTTGCGCCATTCTTCATCGTCGATGGCAAAGCTGGTTTTTTTTCGTTGGCTGGCTGTTAATGAAGATAAAAAAGCGGTGGCGGCGTTGACGATAGGTTGGGTTGAAACTCCGGTTGCCGAAATCTTGTAAAGGTTGGGTTGTAACTCGCCATCACTTGTAACGCCTTTAAAAGGTTGGTTTAAAGCTTGCCTTTCACGGTCAGCGAAGTGTTTTTTGACTTCAAGTAGGCCGTCATCTTCAGCCGATAGGTATTGGACTGAAAAAACCAAAGTGACTGCTGTTATTAAAATAAACCATTTTGCTTTCATCGTTATATGCCTGTGAATCGACTGGGTAATTGAAGTAGATAATAGCGCTGCGCTGAGTATAATAAAAATGAATAAGTGGCATAGTTAACATAGCAGAAATTGATAATGACTCATTTAAATAAACACCAAATGGCACTGTTACCGGCTTTATATGCGTTGCTGAGCGAAAAAAATGTCAGTAAAGCGGCCACTCGAATGAACCTAACACAACCAGCCATGAGTAAAATATTAACCCAATTAAGAACGCAATTTAACGACGAACTATTGGTTCGGTGCGCCAAGCAATATCAACTCACCACCCGGGCCGAACAAGTATTAGGCGAGTTGCATCATTTAATGCCGCAAATACAAAGTGTATGGAAACCCTCAATACTCGACCTTAATACGGTCGACAAAAAAGTCAGTTTGGCTGGCACCGACATGGATATCATGGTGGCGTCAAAAGCGCTGATGAGCATTGTGAACGGCGCAAAGCATTTGCAACTGTCGATTAGTAGCAGTCATGAATACTCTATGGAAGATTTACTACAGGGAAAAATAGACTTTTTATTTTCGGCATTTGACAGCGAACACTCGGGGCTTTATCGAAAGTTATGGTTACAAAGTGACTATGTCATGGTGAGCCATAAAGACAATTCGCGAGTAAAAAACGCCATGGTTTTGCAAGACTATTTAGACTTGCCTCATATCGCTTTTCAATTGTCTAACAGTAACCAAACCGCCGTTGATATTGCATTAAAATCGTTAGGGCACCAACGTAAAACATCGGTTTGGGTGCCCACATTCATTCAAGCTGCGGCTTTTATAAAAGCTCAAGAAAGCGACCTTGTGTTAACCATGCCTCGTGTTTTTGTTGAATACCTAGACGATGATCAAAGTCTGAGGGTATCTAAACTGCCATTTGATATTAATCCGCTTAAAATCTATTTTTATTGGCATAAAAAAGGCCATAACGATTTGTTAAATCAATGGATAAGAGAAACGATATTGGGTTGAACTTGCTTCGTAGTCAGCGGGTTTATTGGCGATACAAAACACGTTTTGTCTGGCATTTTTGGTGTTCTTTGCCGCTTTTATGCATTCAGGCTATCAACCACATCTCCCATTTTTTCAATTCGAAGGCTAATAACAGCTGACTTTTCATCTACTTTATCCACTCGTTCTATAATACCCACTGCCTTGTCGTCGACACTTGTCATCCGTTCGCTCAATTCACTGGCTGTCTTGCTGACATTTTCAATATCGTTATGTAAGCCAGTTGTATTGGCCGCAACGTTATCAAGTTGAGTGTTCATTTGCTCACAAGTTGTCGTGACATTTTCAATGTCGTTAGGCAAGCTATGGGTATTGGCCTCAACGTTATCAAGTTGAGTGTTTATTTGATTACAAGATGTTGCGATATTTTCGATGTCATTTTGTAAGCCATCGGTGTTGGTCGTCAGGTCATCAAGTTGATTGCTCATTTGCTCACAAGATATTGTGACTCTGTCAATATCGTCATCTAAGCCATCTGTGTTGCTCGTAACGTCATCAAGTTGACTGCTAATTTGCTCACAAGATGCAGCGACTTTGTCTATGTCGTCACGTATGTCTTCTGCGGTGGTCGAAACGTCATCAATATGACTGGTAATTTGCTCACAGTACGTGGCGACTTTTTCAATATCGTCATGTAAGTCATTTGTGTTGTTTGCTACTGTGTCAATTTGTCTGTTCATTTGGTCGGTGGCAGTCGTTACATCTTCCAATTTTACCGTCAGCAGGTCGGTATTGAGACTCAATTGTGTTGTCATGTTATCTGTGTTTGCAGCGATAGCGTCAATTTTTTCTTTATTTAAAAGGGTTGTTGCTGCGTGTTTTTGTGTCAGCTTAGCCAAGAATTTAAGCGGTTTTTCTTGTACTTCGACACGAGCCTTCAGGTCTTCTACTGTCGCTTCAAAATGAGATAAACGGCTGTTGAGTTCATTTATGGCGTGTGGCAATTGCTCTACCACTTCAAAGACAAAACCGATTCTATTCGCTATCGGTTTAAGGTCTTCGCCAAATTGCACAGACTGCCGCTTGAGCCGTCGGCGCAGAAATTTGGTATTTCGCAGTTGCTGGCGTCTTATCGAATGGAGGTGTTTCTTGTTTTTTATGGTCATAAAGACGACATAAAGCGCCAAGATTAAGACCACAAGCAACACCGAGATATTGATTATCGGCGCCAGTTCAGTAATTGTTTGCATAGTTGCTACCCAATCAGACTAGGTTAATATTTCCACTAAAGAGGAAGTCGTGAGATTCGTTGTGCAGCTATTATACTAATGACAAGTGGCGATAAGTGCTAGGGTCTGTTTACCTTTGGAGTTGATTTATGCCGCGAGTTGCCTGTTCTTTATACAAGGCACTGGTGATGCAGTGTAATTGTTCCACTTAACCTTGTGTAAACACAAGCACTGCCCATTTTTTCAACCTGTTTACTCTGCCTCAAACAATTGTTTATCAAGCTGTGCAATTAGGGCAAAAACCTCAGGTGCATCCCAAATGACTGTGTCTTTAGGTTCGCGTAGTTTGTGTTTTTTACATACTCCGCTTTGAGTTAGGGTATTTAGATACATCAAAGCCTCATCTTTACCCACGTTAAGTAACTCGGCTACGCGCTGCTCTGTTAATATCGGCTGGTTAAACAAAATCGTTAGTAACGCCTTGATTTTATTGCCATCGGTCACTTTTATTTGGCGTAAGCTGGTTTGGCTGTGGGTGATAAATTGATTTTTCATTTGCTGCAATTTATCTAGTTGCTTTACGCCCCATCGATTGGCATCAAGCCAAAAATCGTAAAGTGGTGTGTATTGCTCTTGTTCGAAGGCTTTAATGGCTGCAACGTATTCGTTGTTATCTAAACCCAATCGATACAAAAATACCGGTGGGTTGTTTTGAGTCACTACTTTTCGTCTGCGTAAAATTACTTCAACCAACGCCCGTGCCATGCGGCCATTGCCATCAGACAAAGGGTGAATAATTGACATTTGCATATGGGCAACAGCGGCTTGTAAAGTGGCGGGAATATCGTCTCTATTAATAAAATCGCATAATTGCGCCATTAGGTCTTCTACAAACTCTGCTGGCGGGCAAACATAGTAAGCATCTATAGGGTTCTCGCCACCAATCCAGCCTTGGCGCTGCCGAAATTGCCCTGCGTTTCCTTTGTCGCTTTTAATAGGCTCGCCCATTTGGTTAAAGGTATCGAGTGTAAATTTGTCGGCTGAACACCCTATATCAACCACTGCTTGCATCGCTTGGCTGTGCATGAGCAATTTACGGGCTTCAATGTCTAACTTTGGCACTTTGGCGCCAATTAATGCCAATCTTTTACGCGAAATTTGACGGCCATCTCGTAAACTGGTGCCGCCGGCACTATAGCGATAAAAATACTCTGCGAGCCCTTTATCTTCGGCGAACTGGCTGTCGTAAATTAATTGGTCGAGCGCGGTAAACTCTTTGAGGTGTGCAACATCAAATGTAAAATCTGCGCCAATGGTTGTTGGCACAAAGGCCTGAAAGGTTTCACCTGTGGGTTGATAGGTTCTTTGACAAAAATGCGCCATGGTTGTATTCCTATAACAAAAAAACAACGCATGGGTTCACCCATGCGTTGTGATCAGATTTGAATTTAATTATTCAAAAATCGCAGTCAATTAAAAGTAATATGGCTGTGAGGTTGGAGAAATACCTTGCAAGGTTTGGTCTGAACCATACCAACCACCTGGGCCACCGCCAAATTTACCATCACACCAAGCTTTTGCATAAGAAACAACACACTGGGTATCGCCATTTTGCACAGTTGGAGTGTGGGTGACTTTCTTCACTCTAAGCGCATCGGTTTGCGTGGTGCCAAAGCCATCAAGCAAGGTGGTTGAGTAATCACTGACATTCCATTGTTTAGTGAAATCAAGAATGCTGTCTGGCGCTAAACAAGTCGTTACGCTACCTTCTTTATCTTTATCAGACCAACAGCCACCCGGTGCTCTAACCCAAAGTCGGCTAGTTTGTACTTCTGGATTCCAAACGGGTAGTAAATTTGGGTTAACCATACACTGGGTGCCAGTAAGAAAGTCTGTACACTGCGCGCTAACTGGCAACACACAATCTGCCCATGTTTGGTGAGAAGCACAGTTGCTGATGTTGGTTGCAATGATTCGTTTTGAAACACCACAAGCATTGCCTACAATCATTCCTGTGCTGGCGTTTGCTGCGTTGTTAAACGATCTTACTTGGTCTTGTGTTAACACTGGCGAGTTATGGTCAAAGTAGTAGCAACGCTCGGCAACTTGACGGTCAAGCGTGGCCCATGCACCCAAAACAGTTGAGTAAGTGCGGTAGTCTGTAAATACAGAGAAGTGGTCAGTGGTGTTGTACACCGCAGGAATGTTATAGAACTTTTGGCTATAGCCTACAGGATACAAAGTATCATTGGTGCTACTTTCAAAATCACCCAAGAAATCAACCAAAGCGGTCATGTCTGTTAACGTGACTACCTCAGCACCAGAGCCGATGACAGTGGCAAAGATGTCTAACTTATAGTCACTGTAAGCCGAAGACAAAGCCGCTGAAGTAGAGTTATTGTAAGAACCCTCAGCCAGTTTTAAATCAACTTTTAATTGATTGGTAGTGGTGGTGATTTGCTCTTGAGTTTTGTTCTCGGCGCTGACTTTAATGGTGACGTAAGCAAAGCGACCCATAGTGACGCGGTCGACATATTTGTCGCCACAGTCGTTGCGAAAGTTACTTTTGTTGGTGCTTAACTGGTTTAATGCAAAAGTCGACAGGCTTAATGTAGGTTCACTCTTGGCAACCACTTGCTCGCGGGTATCTTTAAGCTTGGCGACAATCACACTGGTGTTTTTGGCGCTACGTGTTTTAGAGAATAACTGCTTGGTATACTGATATTCAGCTGAATAACCACCATATTCTGCCGACAAGTCAACACTGGCATTAAGCTCAAGTTGTGTGGCCAATTCTTCTGAACTGTTTGCAATGGTGTACGATAATTCTTTAGCGATTGCTGTTGTTGTACTACCCACTATTTGGCTGTCGGTGGTGACATCCCAGCAATGTGAGCTCTTAGGCTCGCCTCTTACCATATCATAAGCATAACCTAGCTTAGGCACTGTGAAGTCGCTTACTAATTGCGCCTTTTGGTCGGCGTCTTCACCTTTGGTGGTCATTGCATTGGCAATTAAGTTGCTGTTAGCGGTTGTTACCTGCATATGCACATATTCTTTATACGGGCTACAAGCCGTGCTTGTACAGCCTTTAACGCGGTATTTATAAGCGCCATCGGTTAAGCTTGAAAATGCCTTGCTGGTTGCGCCGCCCGTGTAAACTGTAGTCCAGCTAGCATTGTCTTTTTGTTGTTGCAAAGTATAAGTGATGCTTGAGCTGCTGCTAATGGTTGCCCATTTAACATCGACATTGCCCAAAGCCGTAAAGGGCGAATAGGTGATGTGATCAGCTGCTGTTAATGTCACTGGCGGCTCTATATCCGTTTCGGGGTCGTCAATCACAGTGATTGAAGATTCGCTGTCTGAGGTCAGTAATCCTAATGGGTTGTTAGCGGCGTTTTTACTCCAACCCCAGCCAACACTCGATTGAGCGTCGGTAATATCAAAATCATCACTATCTTCATAGTACGATTCTTCGGCTTGTTGAACGGCTTTTGCTTTGATTGGGGTTTGAGGCGCCTGATCACTAGCATTGGCGTAACCACAGGCTAATATCGCTGATGTCAGCAACGACAGTTTTATTTTGTTCATTTTAGTTCTCTTTATTTTTGTTGTTAATACGCCCAATCAACGAATTCGACACGTAATGATGCCGCGTCCAAATAAACGTTTTTTGAGACTTTTGGTGGTGTAAAATGATTTGGCGGCATTAAATCATCACAAAAAAACAATTGCAATAACCCCACCGCGTTCATAAAACAGCCACAGTTGACGCGTTTATTTTTTTGTGAATCGAATAGTGTTTTGGGTAATTTGGGTTAGTGGTCAATGGGTGTTTTTGAGGGGCTATTTTAATGAATTCCGCCAAAAAAGGCGGTAAATTCGTGTCGTTTTTGTATCGTAGAAGGCACAACAACCTATTTGCCAAAAGGCTTATTGTAAAGGTTTGGTGCAAATTCATTTGCGGTTAGTCGATGTCGAAAAACTGATCGCAGCCAAAGTGGTGTTGAATCTTATATTGGGTTGGATAAATTTTTAGCTGTGATTGTCCCTACGGAGTTTGATGCACATTGTGGCGTTGACAACGATTATCAACAGGGGAACAAATCAAACAACAAAAAAGCGATAAAGCTTTAAAAAACAACCAGATTAGTGTCATATTTTTATTTAAAACAATTAATCAATTAGGTAAAAATTAGTTGTTTGACTAAATAGTGTACAAAAAATGCATCGCAGACTTATGAGCTATGCATAAGAAACGACATTGAATAGCAAGAATTCGTCACGCCCATGGGCATATCAACACTTGGTCGCGGGTTCGGTTAAGCTCAAAAACTTCGCGATATCAGTTTTTGAACGTAAATGATAAACGGTTTTGGTATTTGCCGCGTCAACAACGTATTTTCTATATGCTGGCGTCAGTTTTTTATGGCATAACCAAAGTACGCGATAGCTGTTAAGCGTCGCCTTAATTAGGGGCGTGTTTTTTGGCCACCCTTGTGGCGGTCGAAAAAGGCCTTTGATGAAACGCTTGGTCACCCAAAAAAAGTGAACTTGTATGGGTAGGTCGATAAAAACCAGAGTGTCGGCCTTGTTAAGTCGGGCCCAAGTTGATTTCATGCAGCCGAATCCATCTATTACCCAGTGATCTTCGGCTAAAATTTGTGAGTGAGCTACTAGGTATTCATGGTGGGGCACTTCTTCTCCACCGGGGTAAAATTTGATTTTATCAAGTACATGCAACTCAAGCCCGGTGTTTGCAGCAAGTTTTCGACTGGTTGTCGATTTTCCTGCGCCTGCATTGCCAAAAACGGCTACTTTTTTCATTTTTTTATATCCTGTTTTGAGTGGCCATCAAAACAGATATAAAAAAACCGCCTTGATGGCGGTTTTTTTAGCTGAACAGCTTTATTACCACCGTGTTTTGAAGGTGATAATAATAATTCGAGAGACTAAATAAGTGACTTTGCTGTTCACGGGTATGCCTAATTTGTTAAGTACTTCAAAAATTAACACACTATCTGGCGTTGTGCATCAATTTTATATCGCATTGCCTTGGGTTAAAGGCTAAGTATAAGCAACCTAGCCTCTTTGACTTAAAGCGGCGATAAATCACCCGCCTACGGTAATCAAATCTCTTTTGTTAATCTTGTGCTTCGTGACACACCATTTCAATGTTGTGACCGTCTGGACCAATAACGAAAGCCGCATAATATTGCCCGCTATAGTTCGGGCGTATGCCTGGTGCCCTATTGTCTGTGGCGCCAGCTGCTAGCGCCTCACGGTCAAGCTCTCTGGGTAAAGTCTTTAAGTTGTAGGAATTATTTGAGCTAACAGCTGACTTTTCACGAAAAATAAAGTTAGTTCATATTTTTCAGTGGGTTATGGTAAATTAATTCGAAAATAAAATTCACTAAATTAACTTTTATTATCCCTTGTACAAACCGAGCTTAAGCCCGTGTAAATACTGGCATTGCCTATTATTTGGTGAAAAGCCTGTTTCACTCGTATGGTATTTGGTTGTGAACTTGTTTCATTATATTGGCGAAATCTAACCACAATAATAAAACAGGAAAGCACATGAACCATTTTACCAAACCTCAATTTGTTATCGCCATCGCTGGCATCAGTTGTGTATTGTCGAGCCCTCAAGCGTTTGCAGATAAAATCAATGATTCAATCGCCAGTAAAAATGCTATAGCAAAAATACACGTGAATTGTCAGCATTACCCTAATGCACTAAAAAATGCCTTAAAACGCAAACCCAATAAAGCGCTTAAATTGGTTATATCTGGCACTTGTGAAGGGCCTATTGTGATCAATCGAGCGCATAAAACCTTACTGCAAAATAAAGTGGGCGAAAGGGCAATAATAACGACTGACGATCAGCATCAATCAAGCAGTGCAATGACCATAACAAGCAGTAAAGTTACGCTTAAAGGCCTGCATTTTAATTTGGCCGATAATACAAAAATGCTCAGTATAGAACACAATGCAGTGGTGAATATTGAGCGCTTAAGCAGCGGTTATCATCAAGACGATTCGTCAAACAAACCTCACATTGAAGTATTGGGCAACAGTAGTTTGATTGTGTCGAACCAGCAGGCCACAGACTTTAGGGTAAGAGGTAGCTCTTATGCTCAGTTTAATGAGGGCAATCAACTACTCGACCTTGTTGTTAGCGATACTTCATCGGTGCTGGCAAAAGCGGCCAGTGAGTTTACAAAAATTGATTTGTGGGGCAATGCGCATTTAGAAACCAACGATGGGGTGTCTATCAATGCGTTGTCTATTTTCGCTAAGTCGTCAGCAGAGCTATTAGGTAGTCAGGTTTCAGCCCTCACTTTGGGTGGGCGCAGTATGTTTGCCGCATTTGAGCATTCTACTGTGACTGGTCCTTACACTTTTTACACCGACAATTATATTTTTGAGGTTATTGATTCTAGTTTGAATAACTGGACAACCCAGTCTCACGACAACGCGTTAACCGTTGGTTTTAATGTCAACGTAAACGGCCATACTTATGCCGGTTGGAGTTGGTCTGGTCAAGACGGTAAAAACCAGTGAGGATATTGTTGTTTAAGCCCTTTAATAAAACTGCCGCCAATGGGTAGGGTTTGTTGGCCAATGGTGACGAAAAACTTGCCGTCACTTTGCTCTTTAATGTGCTCGACTTTTTGCACATTAACCAAGTAAGAACGGTGGGTTTGAATTAAAAAATCATCGTCATAATACTGCTTGAGCTGTTTTAAGCGGCTGTAAATATATTCAGGCTGGGTTTGGTTATGCAGATATAAACCGGTATAACCTTTTTCAGCCTGAACATATAACAGTTTGCTTTTATTGCTGCTAATTTTGTGCAGTTCAGACAGCAAGCTAGGGTCGTTGCTTAACTGTTGAATGAGTTTACCCAGGTGACTCATCATCTGTAGAAGTTGCGCCGAAATAGATAAATCTTGCGATTTAAGTCGGTATTTTTGCTGTTTACTGGCCAATTGCTGTTGTAATTCTACTAATTCAGCTTCTGAAATCACGGTGAGTTGTTCTAGTTTTTGTTTTAGGGCAATGAATTCTTGCGTCATTTTTGTTTGCTTGTGTTTTTTCAGATAAACAAAGGCCAGCAATAATACGATTACGAGGCTAAGTAATAAAAAGCCAGCGAGTGGCCAATTATATTGCCGCGTTTGAGCGGGTGTTTGTTTTAACAAGTTAAATGCCTGTTCAGTCAAACTGGCATCGGCGTCTAAGTTTTGTACGCTAATACCACTAAGCCCATTTTGTTTAATGTAGTTTATTTTGGCTTTGAGTGAGCGAGTGCTTTCAAAGCTAACAAAATGGCCGGTTTGATCATTAAACAAATACGACGCTTTCGCTTGATTGTCCCAGTACGATTGGTAGTTTTCGCTAAAGAACAATGCATGAATACTTTGCTGACGATATAAGCCTTTGTTGGCATGGCCTTTAATGGGATAGTCGCCGGGGGTAATTGATGCTGAAGGCTGAAATAAACCGTGATTAATATTGCCCGCGCCCATCCAGCCATGGCCAAAAGCAGGAATGCTGATAATCAGTTTATTTGCAGGGACTTTTCGTTTTAAAAGGTATGTTATTGATTCATTGACACTGCCGGTGAATATCGACGGATTATTGGTTGGCGTATATAAAGGAGCGGCATGACCGGTATGATTTTGCCAATGGCCTGCTAAGTCTAGCGTTAATACTTCAACAAAATCGACAGTTTGGCTAAGTTCAAATACGGGTAAGTAAGCCAAATCATCAACCAATACCGACACCGTGACAATTAATGGCATTTCGGGGTAGGTTT
This sequence comes from uncultured Alteromonadaceae bacterium, assembly GCA_938085045.1. Lineage (GTDB taxonomy): Bacteria > Pseudomonadota > Gammaproteobacteria > Enterobacterales > Alteromonadaceae > JABSOG01. Next base: position 19,927 of record CALKGI010000159.1, on the reverse strand, counting down.
GCCTGATTTGTTGCAGCAGATGCAACAGGTATTCACCGTCATGATTACGTTGCCCTACGGTGCTTTGTCGACTAATACCCGGATAGCGCCAATCAATGCTTATGCCATCAAAGTCACTGTTAGTAATAAAATGGCCGATGTTTTGTACCAGTTGATTGCGTTTGGCCTTGCTTGCCACCACCTCAGGATAATGTTTAGACAAAGCCCAGCCGCCTATACTGGCTAACATTATCAGTTCGGGCCGTTGTTTTTTAAGCTGTTTTAAGGCAATGAAATTGGGCTTGGCAAGCTCGGGGTGGTTTATTTCAATGTCGGCGTTGGCTGTTAAATTAAAATGGTTGTAAACAAAGTGGGTTATCTTGTCGGTTTGAACCTTGTTTATTTGGCCGTTCCATTCAAAAAAATGACCAATGAGCTGTTTATTGGCTGCCAAAGCTTGGGCACTGAAAGTGACTAGCAAACAGCAGATATAGAGTCGTTTTAACATGTTTTTATTATGCTCATTTGTATTTGAAAACGTTTTTTGCCATCACCGCAATTTTTTGCCATCACCGCAATTTTCTGCGGTAACTGTTAATAGTCTTCTAGCTTCGGGTTGAGGCATTAGAGCCTGTCATTGTGTTGGCGGTATTTCGATGGATGTTGGCATGACATCGATTACTGGTCAAGAATAAGGGTAACCAATCATGTTATTGAATGACTAAAAATCAACTCTATCTAATTGTTTTTAATATATTTATCATAATAATATCATTTGTTCTAGATTGTGATTAATTGGCTGTTATTGATAATGAACCTGCCCATTTGTATTGGGTAACAAAAAACAAGAACGTTAATTAATAGGAATCATTAAAATGAATAAAAAAATTGTAACGGCAATTTTAGGTGCTGGTTTGGCTTTTGGTTTGGTCAGTACTGCCAGTGCGGTTAGCTGCGCAGACTATTACAACAGCTGTATTGAACAAGGCACTAATCAAACAACCTGTGAGCGTATGTATGCTAAATGCGTAAGATATGATTGGGATGACAAATAACCACCGCTTGTTAGGTTGGTCATCGGTATAGTGATAAAGACTGAGAAGCTCAATTGATCTTCTCAGTCTCGTTTTTAGCCAGCTTTTTAACAAACAGTGGCATTACAAGCTGCTTTACAGGCAATATCGGCAGGGAATGGCAGCGCCGAACAACCTGCTTTACAAATTGTACATGCAATACCACTTGCCGTAACACCTGAGTTGGTTTGTGAGTTATTGATAGTGGTACGTGATACTGGTGCTGATTGAGTTGGCATTAAAGAGTTTTTCATTTTGATATCCTATTTGGTTTTAGTTTTTTCAGGGAGGTTAGTTTTGTGCTCAAAATTGAGCGTTTAAAAGTGATTACGCCCTGCCGCAATCACTTTTGAGCTTGTCAGCCTTCACAATGTCGGCTCACTAGACTCGAAATTTACTTATTTTCTAGACCAACTGCGGACTTGACCGATGGTTACTGGTATGACGCCACTGACATCCACGGTAAAGCGATAAACTTTGTTGGCATTCTGACTATTCTGAGGATTAAAGAAGACCAGCACAACGTCGTAGCAATCTGAGCCGGGACGGCACACAGGGCTTTTCTTGACAGCGATATCATCAAGTTCGAATCGGCCTTTGGTTGCGGTTTCGATAACTTGAGAGGCTTGAAATGCATTGGTTGCCGAGTAATTCAGTGCCCTGTCTTGCGCAGAGGTACCAAGGTTGCGTTTATCGTAGTAGATGCGGTCTAGGAAGTTGGTTAGTCCGCTGGCGTTTGCTTGATAAACCTCCTTTTCACTTTCGTCTGACGGACATTCGCCCAGTGCACTTTCGACCAGTGCTGATGTCGCCCAACTGTACATACCACGAGGGTTGGGGATTATTTGGGGCACTACTTGACCATCTGACAAGGTGGCAGACCCTGTGGCTATACCCGGAATAGACACCATGTCGACACCATTGTCGAGTTGCGCTTGCATGACTTCACGCAATCGCTCGTAAACCACACTGGCATAGGGGCCATTGGGCACGATTGCATATATTGGGGTCGCATCTAAATTCAAAGTCCAGATAATAGATTGGGACTCATATGGATTGGCTTTAAGATACTTCAACAATTGCTGGGGGTCATCTGGGTTATTTTTACCAGCAGGCATTGCTTGAATGAATGCATCTTTGCGAGTCTGAGAGCCAAAATTAAAACCAACGGTGCCTAAAACATATGCAAGGGTTGCGTCACCGCCACCACAAGCACATCCTGAAGGTTCTACTTGTGCCTCAGATGGCCCTATTAGCGTGTTAACCTCATTGACCGCAGGTGCTGTATCAATCAATGGTGCTGTTGCACTGTTCATGGCGGTATCGTTTACCATGTTGGCCATCAATCCGGATTCAATTTGAGTTGTTGGCGTTGTTACTGTTTCATTTTCGTTTGACATGTTGATATTTCCTCCATTAAGGATGAGTTGTTGAGCGGCGAAGACATTGATTGTTCCCGCCAAAAAGCGGCGGCAATCAAGCTCACCAATATTATTTGAGTGACAAGGTGTCGCAGAGGCTAAAATGGCCTGACGTACTTTTTCTGGGTCAGGTTTTTGTCCTAAGCTGATTTGTAGGCTTAATAGCAGGGCGGCAATGCCACTGACAATCGGTGTTGCAAAGCTGGTACCCGACAATTGGGTGGTTTGTTCGTTGGGAATGGCCCCAATGATCTGATGACCTGAGGCGAGAATGCCATTGTTGGCATAGTTTTGCCCCCAATTGCTGTGTGCTAACGGCGTACCGTGGTCATCCATTGAGCCCACAGCTAAGGTAGAGCTTAATGCCGCCGGTACGTGTAAACATTCGCAGCCGTCGTTTCCTGCTGCGGCGACCAACAACACATTATTCTCTTTGCAGGCCTTTATGGCATTGAGTAAAAACCCTTGTGCTTCACCAGTATTGCTTAACTGGCCACCGCTGACATTGATAATATGTGCACCGGCGGCAATGGCTTGTTCAATGGCTCTGGCCAAATCGATTTGGCTGGCGGCTTTGATATCGCCTGCCTTATTTTGGCCAAAGATTGGTAACAATATTCCTCGGCATAAAGGTGCAATACCTTTGACCTGACTGCTGTGCGACCCAAATAAAATACTGGTAATGTGCGTGCCGTGGCGAGCGGCTGTATCTGTTGCTTGAATAGTGGCAGTTTGTGGAACAAGGGTGTCGAGTCGTTTGATATTTTTACCGTCAAAACAACTGTGGGTTGTGTCAACAGGTCCATCAAGTACCGCGATACAGATTTGTTCAGCGCCTTTAGTTTTCTGCCATAGGGCATTTAAACCTTGCACCTTTTCTTCAATATTTAGCCTGTTCACCTTACACTCCAACGGTTTTAAATTGGGTTAGCAGGTGGTTTGAAACGGCCTGCTAAGTTGATGTAATTAGCTTAAACAAAGAATAAATTTGATGCAGTATCACCTTGGTATCAAGGCAGTATCATCTTGGTATCAGCGAATAAAACAGTGTTTTTAATGTAATACGATGTAATATGTTTTAGGTAAATCCTTTGGTATGTTTGTTCAAAAAGCAGACAGCGAGAGGTTGTTATGGATGGTTGCATTGAAATGAACTGCGTGATTTTGAAAAAATTACGTAAGGAATATGGGTATAGCCAGGAAAAATTGGCACAAGTGTGTTACGAAAGGAACATTAACATTTCAATTGCAACGGTGAAGCGTGCTGAAGTAGGGAAGAGTGTTCTTTATAGAACGGCCACTGAGTTTGCTAAACTCTATAATGTTCCTATGTCTGATTTGTCTGCTTTAGAGAACGAAAGTTACCTAGAGTTACAGCTCAAGAGGTAAAATTTACAGTTGTTTGAGCAAAACCTAGCTAGTTTTATTAATCTAGGGCACCAAAAGTATTCACTTATGCGCAAAAAGTACGTTTTGTTTTTTGTTTGTAATATTCATGGTTTATGCAACCTGTTGATTGATTTTATTGTGTTTTTTCTTTGCTCCTTGTCGTATTAACACTGCATTATTTGATTTACTGTACACCACTAATGCCGTCATTAAAGTCTTAAATCTAAAGCCATCGTCTGTTTTTATTTGTGCTCACTAAACGCCTGCGCCAATTAATGCACCCTGTTTGAAAGTCATTTAAAAGCAATTGTATTTCTATTCGTTTTAAATTCATATTTTTTCAGTTGAGAGAAGGGCGTATTCTTTTGCTAAGGTAAAGCGTTGATTTTGAGTTATTTTGTTTCGATTTGTATAAGTGCGTGATTTTGGTAACTCACCATGCCCAATACATGTACAATGCTTCTGTTTTCCCATCGAGAGTACAGAGTTCAAGCCTATCGCGAACGATATCGTTTCGCGGCTTGAGTGCGTAGGGATATAAACAACCAAAAATAAAAATCACTCAACAATTTAGTCCAAGGACAAACTTATGTTTGCTTTACAATTACAAGAAAATACCCCGTTAGCTTTGAGTCAACCCCTCATTGGCCACAGCAATGCCTTCATCTATTCAAATGCCGCATTGGCACAACATTAATCTAATGACGATATAGGAGAGAAGGTTATGATAAGTACCAATGAACAATTGCTTGAAGCTTTGACAGTTAACGAAAAAGCACAGCCTGCTGTATTCGAAACGTTAGGTGAAATGATGCGACAAACCGCCTGTTTTAAATCTGTAAAATCACTGTACGACGATATTTGCAGGCGAGCCTTGGCTGAATTCAAACCAGTTTATTCAAATACCAATGCCAATAAAGACAACTCAAGAGTCGGTGAGCCGATAGAAAGCTATCTAGACATTCATTTGGCCGACAATACCGTGTTCAGTAATATCAGCCAATGGCATAAAACCGAAATGGTTAAAGCGGTTACGGTAACTGAGGTTAAGCATGAATCGAGTGAGTGTCCTTTAAAGGTCGTTGAAAAATGCCTTGAGCAATCAAAATACGATTTTGTGCAGGCGTTTTCTAAATTGACCAAAATCGATGCCGCCATTTTAAAAAATGAACAATGGGGCAGCAAATATTTGGCGTGCATTACCGAAACCGCCATTGAAGCTGCCTACGAAAAAGGATTGGAGGTCGGTATTTTCTTAGATTCAAAACTACGGTGCAGTTAATTTTTGCCTCTAAATAGTAAAACTCAAACCTCGCTTGGCACGTAGGCGAGGTTTTAACCGCATTTAATTCAATAAAAATCCTACTTTTTGTATCAACGCCGCTTTCGCCTGTTTATTCAGTCTTGTTGGGCATCAATCCGCAATTGATGGTTTGGTGTTTAGGTTTTATTCACCTGAGTTTCTTGATCTGGCTCTAAAGCCCGTTTTATCAGGGGCTTGAAACAATTTTTTGCTTTGCAATAAGGTCGTTACAAGGTAGATTAGCGCCTCCTAAGACCCAGATTACGGGGCTTTAAGCCACAATTAATGAGGATTATAAATGACATACTTCGAATACAACTGTGATGGCCTAATTGGCCCAAGTCATAATTATTGTGGTTTATCTTTTGGTAATGTTGCCTCCGCTGCCAATAAAAATGCGGTATCGAATCCTAGAGAAGCGGCTAAGCAAGGTTTGGCCAAAATGCATTTTTTGACTGGGTTAGGCCTAAAGCAAATTGTATTGCCACCACACGAACGTCCGTCTATTGGCGCGTTACGACAAGTGGGTTTTAGTGGCACCGACGAACAAATATTAACAAACGCTGCCAAAACAGCGCCAGAGCTACTGGCCAACGTCAGCTCTGCATCGGCCATGTGGACCGCCAACGCGGCGACTATTTCGCCAAGTGCTGATTCAAAAGACGGTAAAATTCACCTGACACCTGCCAACCTTAACGACAAATATCACCGTTCGATTGAAATCGAAGAAACCAGTGATATTTTAAAAGCGACCTTTAAAGATTCAAACATTTTCACCCATCATCAGGCATTGCCACAGGTCAGTCAGTTTGGTGATGAAGGGGCGGCCAACCACACGCGTTTGTGTCGTAGCTACGGCGAACAAGGTATTCAGTTGTTTGTTTATGGTCGCCATGGCTTTGATTTGTCAAAACCTGCACCGCAAAAATTCCCAGCCCGCCACACATTACAAGCCAGTGAGTCGGTTGCTCGTTTGCATCAGCTAAGTAACGACCATGTGGTTTACACCCAACAAGCACCCGATTGCATCGATGCCGGTGTTTTTCACAATGATGTGATAGGTGTGGGTAACCAAAATGTGTATTTTTACCATCAAGACGGATACCTCAACAAACAAGCGATGCTCGACAGCTTAAGTGCTTACTTTGGCGATAGCCCGTTTTACCCAATTGAAGTGCCAGCAAATGAAGTGAGTATGCAAGATGCGGTAACGACTTATTTGTTTAACACTCAATTGGTTGATATTGGCGCTGGAAAAATGGCCATTGTTGCCCCTATTGAATGTAAAGAAAACGCCAATACCCAGCGCTATCTCGACAAATTAATTGGGCTAGATAACCCAGTTCAAGAAATCATTTACCGGGATTTACGCCAAAGCATGCGTAATGGCGGCGGCCCAGCCTGCTTGCGTTTGCGTGTGGTAATGAGCGAGGCCGAAGCTAAAGGTGTTAATCAGGGTTCTATCATGACCGACGAATTGTTTGGCCGCTTGAACACCTGGGTAGACAGTAATTACCGTGACCAAGTTGCGCCAGCAGATTTGGCCGATGTGGCGTTTTTGAATGAAAACCGCCGAGCACTTGATGAACTGACGCAGATTTTGCAGATTGGTTCTATTTATCCTTTTCAGAAGGGTTAGGCAACACTCCTTTTTGCGTAGGGGTAGATTTAGTCGGTTTGGCAATCGTAGGGGCAATCCCCTGTGATTGCCCTTTTTACGGTATCCCACTGAATTATATCGCTAATTCACAAAAAGGTAGACACGAGGGTCTACCCCTACAATGCTGTTGACTTAAGAATAAAAAAATCAAAAACTTATCACCACAGAGGACGCAGAGGACACAGAGAAGGGCAAAAAACAGAAAATAGAAAATTGGAACTTTTTCTTTTCTCTGTGCTCTTTGCGCTCTCTCGACAACCGCTCCTGCGTTGTTCTAATTACATACTTCCATATATTAATGTGGTGAAAGATCTTTTAAAGAAAAAACGACCAGCTACTAGAATATCACTTCCCTTTGGTAGACCACGTGAAATAGAAACAACCCTTAAGTCAACAGTATTGGTCTACCCCTACGGGCTCTTTTTAGATTAAATCTACATCCTCGCGCGGCGCACGCTACGTAGGCCTAATCGGACTTTTACAACCTTCCAAGTGGCGTATTTTCACCGCTGATAAATAATCTCACCATCTAACATGGTCAAATCAATCTTGGTTTGGTTAATCGAACTGCTCGATATTTCAAACAGGTTGCGGTCTAGCACCACCAAGTCTGCCAATTTGCCCACTTCTATTGTGCCAACCCTATCTTCTTGTCTCATGACATAAGCGCCATTGATGGTGTAGGCTTCAATTGCTTGAGCCAATGTTAGCTCTTGTGGGGCGCGGGTTACGGCATTTTTTAGGCCAACAAAGGGGTTAAACGGGCTGACACTCCAGTCGCTGCTCAGTGTTACCCGTGCACCGGCTTCGCTTAACGACTTGATTGGAATGGCATTTTCTGAACGGTCTACACCAATAAACTCGTCGTTTTCGTGCCAATGTTCTGGGTTGGCAAAATCGCCAGCCACTTGGGCATCGGCGGTTACGTTGAGTGCTTTAAAGCGAGGAATATCAATCGGGTCGACCACTTCTACGTGGGTGATACGGTGTCTGCCCTCATCACTGCCTGCATTTTCAATGGCGTTTAATGATTCGTGAATACCTCGGTCGCCTATGGCGTGAATGTGAAAATCAAAACCTGCCGACTCTAGTTCTTCTATGTAGTGCTCAACTCTTGATTGGGTGAAGTAATTAAGCCCTCTGTTGCCTTCTATGCCTAATAAATCAAACTCATACGGGTCTTTCATTGCGGCGGTGGTGTTGATCAAAATACCATCGGCGTACAGTTTTACTTGGTTGATGCGCAATAAGCTGCCGGGGTCGTCTTGATGCAACGTTTTCATGCTTTGTAATTGGGTGGCATCGTCTAACTCTGGGTAGGCCCATAAACCTAAAGAGGCTCGCACGGTCATTTCGTCGTTATCGACAACTTTTTGCCAAGTTTTGTGGTCTTGTCGTTGCCAAAAGGTGCGGGCATCGCTGATTGACGTAATGCCGTTTTTAGCAAGCTCTGGCAAGGTGTATTGCACTAACCCTTCATAATCGCGTTGCAAGGTTTGAGTGGTGGGTGTCATGGCCAAATCCATCACGATATTGCCCGCGTTGTCGATTAAAATGCCATTTAGCGCGCCTGTGTTATCACGGCCAATGATGCCACCAACGGGGTCTGGTGAGCTTCGCGTAATACCGGCCAATTCTAGTGCTTTGGAGTTAACCCACATTGAATGTGAGGTTTGTTCCATGATGATCACCGGGCGGTTGGGCTCTGCTTGGTCAAGTATGTCTAATGGTGAGCGGTTGCCATCGATTAAAGTAAAAATTGAATGACCGTAACCTATTAACCAAGGCGTATCGGGGTTATTGCTAGATGCCTGAGTTATTTGGCTGATAAAATTCTCGGCATTGGTTTCAAAAGTATCGAGGGCAAACTGAGTATTTTCAGAACCCGATTCGATAGGATGAATATGCACATCATGAAACCCGGGCATCATCATTTTGCCATTAAGGTCGTTCACCGTAGTACTGTCGCCAATGTAAGCGGCCACATCGGCATCACTACCAACGAAAATAATTTTGTTGTCTTTAATCGCAATGGCATTGGCCCACGGCTGTGCATCGTTGACTGTATAAATAGCCCCGTTTTTAAACACTGTGGTCGCCAGATCAGTAGGGACAGGCGTGGGTGTCGGCGTTGGTGTTGGAGTCGGTGTTGGCGTAGGAGTCGGTGCTGGCTCGCTACCGTTGCCGCCTGAACTACTTGCACCACCTGAGCATCCGGTGATCAATACTGCTGATAACAAAGCTGAAAATGTAATGCCTGCGCTATGCGTGGTTAATCGTTTGTTTAATAACTTGATCATGGTCTGATTCCTTATCGTTTATTTGACAGGTTCAGTGTAAAAGAGGGTAGGTAACAGTAAGGTAACGCTTTGGGTGTTTCGACTGAGAAAATCAAAAGTCTCACCCGAAGGATTGAGCCAAATCATCAAACCACCCTCATTCGCACCATCATCGTCAACCCCCACAGCTTGGCGGTTATCGACGAACGACCGATGGGTTACGCGCAAGCGCTAACTACGGCTCGTTCCTCGCCCCATCCTCCATGTGAGCTTCGTAATAAAGTTGGGAGGTGGGCTGTGGCGAGTCTTACATCAACAAACCCCATCAACCAACATCTTATAATGCAGCTCGTTCAGTCGCGATCGCACGCCCTCGCGGTCGCGCTCTAAAATGGTGTGCTCGCCAACTTGATAAAAATACAGCATTTGGGCGCGTAGCTTTGCTTCATCTTTGTTATAGCCCATTTCTTTAAACAGGCGTACTAGGTATTCGAGGCGCATTTTATCGACTTTTTTTACGGCTTTGGTGGCGTGGTCGTAGTGCATTACCCACGAGCGCATGGCTGTGTCTTCGTCGGTGTTTTTGTTGAGAATATAACGCATCACCTCGTATAACTGCTGCTTGGGGTCTACATCGTTAGCTTGTTGTGAAAAATGTTGAATTATTTGCAATTGCCGGGCTAACCAGTAATCAACAATTTGTTTAAAGTAGTCGTCACGGTCTTTAAAGTGCCAATAAAAACTGCCTTTGGTGACGCCAGCTTTACGCGCTAGTGCTTCAACACCAAATTTGGCGAGTCCTTCATTTTTGAGGGTTTTTAGTCCGAGTTTTATCCATGATTCGGCGTCGAATAATTTTTTAGGCATGTGGGGTTTAGGCTGGTTTAAGTCAAATGCATAAAGATACTAACACAGTTTGTAGGGTTAAACACAGGCCATGTTCTGACCTGTGTTTTGTGCCAATTTCGATGCTGTACGTTGGCTAAATACTCATAAAGGCTTGGGTTTTACAGTCTTGGGTCGGTATTTATCACCTCGGCTTTTTGGCTATGGGTTTGTTTAAACGCCAACAATGCCTTAAAAGGTGTCATATCACATAACTGCCTAAATTCTAGCCAATCAATTAGGCAGTACAGGCTAATAGCGCCGTAATTCCAATAATCAAAGTCTCCATTTGCAGTGTTGTTTTCAAGCACTTGCATGGTTGATGCTACGCGTTCTTTTTGCAATTTAACAAACATCAGGTCGCTGTCGGGTTCGATACCTGAACGTTGCAGCAATAAGAGTTCGATGAATGAATCGTTGGCAGCGTCGATGAGTGTCATGTTGTTTTCGTATTGCCATTGGGTCTCTTCGCGCATGAATTTGGCGTTAAGATAACGGTAAATGACTCTTGAATCGAAAATGGTGCGGTCTTCTTCTTGCAGCATTGGAATTTTCAACGCCGGGTTGTTTGCTTTGAGAAATTTACGACCTTCGGGCGAAAAAATATCAATTTCAACAAATTCGTAGTCAACATTGGCCATCCACATGCGAAGCCGCCGCGCATAGGGTGAAGTGCTTGAACCAAACAGTTTTAGAGGGACCATAGTGTTGTTCCTTGTATGTTGGCTTGCAAAAAACTTAAAAGCGTAAAGACAGGCAGCTTAAACCGCCGTCGATTTTTTGAAACTCACTGACGTCGACAGCCAGCGTCTGGTAACCCGCGGCTTCAATAGCTGCGCGGGCTTTTGGGTAACCATCGGGTACTATCACGGTGTCGTTAACCCAAATGCAGTTGGCGGCGTAACTTTCATCAGCGTCTATTTCTATCAGGTTATATTGCTGCATTTCTGGTTTGCTTAAAAACTCGCCGCAGGCCAGCAAGTTGTTGTTTTCAAGGTAGCTTAAACCGGTTTTTAGGTGTAATACTTCGGTTAAGGTGACCATTGAACCGGTCATATTATAACGCTGCAATATGTCAATCATTTGCTGGGCACCAGCTTCGTTGGTTCGTTCAGACAAACCGATATAATAGTGCGACCCTACCATCATTATGTCGCCAGCTTCTACGGTGCCGGGGGCTTCAATTTGCTCTACTTTGTCGTAAAACTTGGCAACAACTGATTTCATTTCAATGGTTTCGCCTTTGCGAGAGTCGGCACCCGGATGAGTGATGATGGCGCAATGCGGAGTCATTAGTGCGGTGTCTTCTACAAAAGTAGAGTCGGGATAATTGTCGTCAGCATCAAGCAAAGTGACTTCTACACCGCATTGTTTGAGGGCGTTTATGTAGTTTTGGTGTTGTAGCAGGGCTTTGTCATAATCGGGTGCGCCAAGGTCGGCAGTGGTAATACCGGCGACCATGTTTTTGCACGGTGTGCGGGCGATAACATTAGAAAACATAGTTAGTCTCTTAATTGTTGCTTGGTTGTAGCTGAGAATTATAGCGATTACATTAGCAGAACCCATCGGTAGATACAATTTGTCAAAAGCGCTTGATTTGCCACCCAAGACACGGTTTACTGCAACGACAAAACGCCACGATTAACACGCCGATGAAAGTACAATTGCTCAGTGATTTACATGTTGAATTTGGACCATACCAATATCAGTCAACCGATGCCGATGTTGTTATTCTTGCTGGCGACATTCACGTGGGCGACAAGGGAATTGATTGGGCTGGGCAGATAAAAGACAAGCCGGTGATTTATGTGCTGGGTAATCATGAGTACTACCGTAATACCTACCCCAAATTGGTTGGTAAACTCAAAGAAAAGGCTGCTAATAGTAATATTCAAGTGCTCGAAAATGATGTTGTGACAGTCGACGGTGTTAACTTTTTCGGTTGTACTTTATGGACTGATTTTTCTTTGTTTGGTGACCCTCGAATTGCCGGATACCACTGCCAACAATCGATGAATGACTGCAAGAAAATTAAACGCATGCCAACGTATTCAAAAATGCGTTCGGTCGACATTGCCCACATTCACCGTCAGTCAATTAATTGGCTTGGTAAAGCCTTGAGCGAACACCAAGGGCAACGCAATGTGGTGGTCAGCCATCATGGTCCATCTATCGAATCTATTGTGATAAAACGCCAAGAAGAGCTCACCAGCGCGGGTTATGTGTCTGACTTAACTGGGTTTATTGAGAGTTATAAACCCAACGTTTGGGTGCATGGTCACTTGCATACCAATAGCGATTATCTGGTTGGCGATTGCCGGGTGCTGTGCAATCCAAAGGGTTACACAGATGGCGGCAATCCGGGTTTTGATGGCGGGTTTTGCTTTGATGTTTAACGAACCGCTAAACTTTCCCGCTCAATCACTTCGCCTTTAACAATGACTTTATCAATAGCATTGTAGGCCTGTACAGTTTTTAACGGGTTGTCGTTTAATAACAATAGGTTGGCCACCTTACCCGGTTCAATAGTGCCATATCTATCATCTAACCCAAAGGCTACTGCGTTATTGATGGTGGCTGCTTCAAATATTTGTTTTAGGGTTAAGCCTGCTTTTAATAGGTGTTTTAATTCGGCAAAAGTGGAATAACCCGGTTGTGCGGCAAACGTGGGCGACGATGGAGTGTCGCTGGCCAGCACCATGGGCAATCCGTTTTTAACCAAATAATTCACTACGCGTTCGCCCTGCGAGATGGTGATGTCTTGTTTGCGGTGTATACGTGCTAGCGGCATACCGTCATAATCTTTTAGCACTTCTTTTGCGAACCATTGGCCAGCTTCGGTGTGGTACCACTTCATGGCGTCTGGGGTTATCACTTTGGCGTATAGTGGGTCGTCAAGCACGTTGGGTACATTGAGGCCTTTTAAACCGTCCATTACGTTGAATGTGGGTTGAAAAACTGTTTTTTGCGCGATAATGCCATCGAGTATTGTGCGAATGTCTTTGGGCAGACCCGGCTCACCATTGAATTCAAGCCAGTTCCACATGCCGTGGGCGATAATATCTACAGTTAGTTCTTGCGCAATTTTTTGCATATCAAGGGCATTGGCGTGGGCCATCATGAATAATCCGTGCTTTTTGGCGGCTGCTTTAACTCGGTTGAGTAACTCGTTGCTGATCATTGGCCAATCGTCTTTAATGCCAAAGCCGTTTTCGATAAAAACTTTGACACAAATCGCGCCATCTTCGGCCATTTTTTTCACCACTACCTCTGGGGTATGCAATGCTGGGTTAATCTCTTGTGGTACTGGTTGGCCTTCAATTGGTTGGTAAATTAAATATTCAAACCGCTTGATCACCGTTTCTTGGCTGGCCCATAACGTGGGGTATCCGCCGAGGATAGGCGTGGCACCACAATGGAATAGGTCGGGTTTTTGCGGGCTATTGTTAAATTCGGCAATTGAGCTATTCGATTGCGCAGGGTCAAGCAGTTGGGTTACACCAAAATATAAGTAATTGCGCGGTTGTTGTTTGGCAAATTGGTTTTGCAGCTGTTGCATTTGCGCAGATGATTCGTTTTTTCCAGATATCATGCCCGGCATCGTTGACACATGTACATGAGAGTCCATTAACCCCGGGGTAAGATATTTGCCTGTGCCATCTATGCGATTGGCGCTCTTTGCTAGCCTTGAAGTCGCTTGTGATACCGCGACTATTTTACCGTCTTTAATGGTGACGTTAGCTCGTTGTAATGGTTGTTGTCTTTCAGGTGAGAGTAAGGTGACATTTTCTATTACCAGTTGGTTGGCACTAAGTGGTAGTGATATTGCGACACAAAAAATGCTGATTAGGTGTTTAATACGTTTCATGATTGATTTCCGTTTGAGTGAGTGATTGCAATGTGCCGTTGAATCGTTTTTAATGCTTAAAATCTTGCTGAATCTTTTCTAAAATTTTTGTGAATGTAGTAAAATCAATGGCTTAAGATAGCCATTCAGCTTGTGTTAAAATCATTGTTAACAGTCGAAGTGGACGTATTCCCTTGCACAGAACAAAATCTTTTTTCGTTGGCCAGTGGCAAATCGAGCCTGCACTGAATCGCATCACCTGTGGCGACGAGCAAATTCAATTAGTGCCCAAAGTGATGGCCCTATTGTTGGTGTTAGTTGAATACCACGGCGAGCCTTTGAGCCAAGACAGGTTGATTGAACTGGTTTGGCCCGGTCAGGTGGTTAGCGACAGTTCGGTGTATCAGGCGGTTGCTCAACTGCGCAAGGCCTTGGGCGACAGTGGGACTAAAAAAATCTATATCGAACGGGTGTCTGGTAAAGGCTATCGTTTGATAGCGCCTATTAATGAAGACAATAAAACAGCGGGGCTATCACCTCCACCTCCACCACCATCATCAAAACAGCCACCTTTGTTGGGTTTGCTTGTGGCTATTATTGTTGCGATTGTTGTGTCTATTGGTGGGATGTTGTGGTGGGGCCAAAAGCCAGATTCTGCTGACAAAGATTTTGCGATAGACCGTATTGCGTCGATTACGCTGGTGGACTTACAAACCGAATCTGCCCAGCAGTTTGCCAAGTTAGATGCGCTAAATCAGGTGTTATTGACCCAGCTAATGCAAATTCAAGCGATGAAAGTGGTGCATCATCAATCGCCCGACAAATTGGTTGATACTCAAGTGGTGATGACCGGCAAAATTAATCAACAAGATGCGCTGATTCGGGTTTATTTGCAAATGCAGCTGGCACAAACCGGGGAAGTTATATGGGCGCAATTGTTCGAAGGAGAACTCAATAATCTCTTTGCGTTGCAAGACAGCATTGTTGACACTTTATTGGGGTTGTTTAAGCGCGGGCAAGTCAGCCCTGCTTTTGATAGCAAAAGTGTAGAGCAGCGCAGTTTCGATCAGTATTTACTGGCACTGCATTTGTGGGATCAGCGACAGACCCCGCAATTACAGCAGGCTCAGCAGATTTTTGAATCGATGCGACAACGTGAGCAATTATTTCCGTTAGCGGCGGTGGGTTTGTGTAACACCTATCATTTTTTGCATATTTACAGTGATTGGACACTGGCCCAAGCACTAGAGAAATGTCAACCGTTACTTGAGCAGGCATTAAAGACACAACCTGATTTGGGTCAAGCGTTGGCGGCTAAAGCGAGGTTACTGAACAGTCAGGGCAAGCAGTTAGAGGCACGCGCCATGTTTGAAAAGGCGCTAAAACAAGCGCCCAACTATGCGTTTGGTTATATGTGGTATGGCAACCTTGTTCGCGATTTGGGCGATTACGATGAGGCGCTAGCCATGACCCAAAAAGCTTACCAGTTGTCGCCTATGTCGCCGATAGTTAACCGCAGTTTGGCTTACTCGCACCTTAATTTGAGTCAACTCAGTGATGCCCGCTATTATTTTGAGCGAGCACTGACATTAGAGCCTCATTATTCAAAAAGGCCGGTGGCCGAACTCGAATTTTTGTCGTTAAACGTAACCCGCGCCATAGCCTTTATGCGATGGGCGAAGCAACATCCAAAATTAATCGACCGAGAACCCTATCACCGCCTGACGCAGGTTCAAATTAAACTGGCATTGGGTGATATTGCTGTCGAAACACTGTTGCAGGCCTTGCAAGAGAAAAAAATTAACCCGGCTTTTAGTCTGTACATGAAGGCATCGGTGCAGGCCGCAAGTGGCGATATTGAAGGCGCACTGGCTTTACTCAAACAACGGCTAGAAATGCACAAAGACAGGGTGCGGTTTGTCATGCCTTATCTTTCGGTGTTGTATTATTTGGGCAATTACGAGCAAGTTTATCAAACACTGGCTGAATTGAAGCCAAAGTTAAGCAAAGGCGATGTTGTCATCGATAAAGACAACCAATATTTGGTGGCGTTTTATGTGCGATTGCAGTTCAAAAGAGGTCAGCCCGTGCCAGCTGGCTTGGTAGAAAAGCTCGACCAATGGTTTGCCACATCAACCCCTAAGCCCAACCATTACCTCGCTGGATGGCTGGTGGATAGAGGGCAATTGGTTTCGGCAAAATTGATGTTATTAGCCTTGATGAAAGACGGCTGGTTACCTGATTTTAATGAAGATATGCTGGCTGAATACAAGATGCGGGCATTGTTTGTGGCGGTTGGTTTAGATGAGGCCGTTTTTGATGGATTGCTGGCTGAGAATCGGGCGAGGGTAGTTGTAGGATTGACTTCTAGCTCGCGGTGATAGGTGGGGTTTGGTCTTTTAGAGTGATTTTGCTTGGCAGTATTTCGTAGTGAGAACTTTAGTATGAGGCTAAGCAATAGTGATAGGCGCCGCTGGCGACAGCAAACAAAAGTTAATGACGCAATAAATAAAACATATACACTGTGCGCTCGCTACGTTTTTTTACCGAATAAAGTGTAAAGAAGAAGTGATGACGCGTTTGAAATATCTATTGGTTTGGTTGTTTAGCACTAATGTGTTTGCTGCCAAAACGTTAAAAATCATCCATACGTTGAAGTTTAGCGGGAAGAATCAGCCGGGAGAATATCACTGGGCCAGTAATGAGAAAATAGTGGCCGAACCCAAATGCTTAAGAGCTGGCGTGACCATCCGGTGAGTTATGGCGAATATTATGCCGTAGATGTACAGCGAGGTGAATTCGAGTATATTTTTGGTTATCGACATGCTGGCGGTACGCGAAGCGAAAGTATTTGGGGAGAATTAGTCGACTCAATGTCTGATAATGAACGCTGCATTTTGGTAAAAGGTACTAGAATGAGTAACTCCAAAGACTATCGACCTGAGTTATTTCGTGTTTATGATTTAGAACTGATACATGAAACCGGTAGTATACGCAATCGTAAAAGCGGTAGAGCGTATTTAGAAAAGGCGATAGGCACAGATAAAGATGTGCTTAGGGCCAATTCACCTGTTCGCCATCTTGATAAACTTAAAATTCCAGTACTGATTGTTCATGGTGGCGAAGACAAGCGTGTGCCAGTAGAGCATGCGCAAATGCTTAAAAAAAGGTTTAGAAAAACAAGGGCTGCCCCACGAATGGATGCTGCTTGATGAAGAAGGTCATAGCTTTTATAAACCTGAGCACCGGGCGGCGGTTTACAAACGAACGCTGCGGTTTGTGAAGCTGTATTTGAAAATAACGGAAAGAAAAGGGCAGTTACTCTAATCAACTATCGTGCTTCATAAGAGACTTTCCGATAGGTTTGGTCTGGATAGTTCCTTTTAATAAACTTAACTATGACCCGATTTATTATGGGTTATAAAAGTGATTATGATTTCATCCCTTATATTGATTACTTGATTGCTGAAGGTGAAAACACGTTTGAAGTTGCTCTACATCAGCCAGATAATTTAGCAAATATTACACTGGCTAAAAATGAATGGTATGTAGCGATTGAATACCGTGCCGTTGTCCATGAATCATATGAAGAGTTGATTGAGCTAGATATACCTGACTTTGAATTTAGTTTTCCAACCGAAGACTTAATTAGTGAGTTTAATAAATTCGAATTATCTAAAGAATTTCCAAAGCTAACTGAAAAATATGGTGATTAAACATAACTAAGGGACAGCGACGTTGAAACTAAAAGATAACAAATAAAAAAATCAACGGAGCAAAGAGCGCTTAGTTATATGTTTGGATTTTTGGAATCGGTGAGAGTCACCAACGTCATAAAGAAACAGCACTATTTAAGGTTGGGGTTTCCAGATATGGCCGCAAATAGAACGAATTATGGTTTGGGCGCAACTTTCCAAGAACTGCCAAAATCAAGCACAATAAAACAAGATAATCGGTATCTGTTATGATCATCAAATTTAATCCATTATTGGCTATTTTTCTTATTACGGTATTTTACGCAAGCTCGACTGCTGCTGCAAATATTTCGATATTAGAACGAGATAGGAAAGGTGATCTTGTATTTATACATGAATACTATGGTTTTTATGACGAGAAAGAACAGAAAATAAGGAAACGCTCTTATTTGGAAGTATTGTCCGCTGAAAAAGGAAGTCTTTATGTAATGGAAAATAGTCCTCTTTTCACCCATTTGGCTTGGTTTGCAGAGGAAAATATCCTAGTTGCACTTTCAACAATAACGGCGGGCAATAATCCTCAAATTGTCTTATATAGCCGAGCAGGAAAAGAGCTGGGGCGTAAAAGAATTTCATGCGAGGCATCCTATACACAAAGTGGCGCCAAATGTTATCTCGATGGGCGAAATATCCATTGGTTTGAAAAAGAAAATGCGCCTGCACTCTATTTAAAAGTTGGCAAACAAAAAGAAAGTGATATATCGGTATGTTTGGGCCAATATTGCTACGAAGACTTTAAATGAAGACTTAAAAGCAAAATTGTTAGCTGTATAGCCAAAGGTGGAGTTAAGGCTTCAGAAGCCGTGGTCGATGGTTACTTTAAGGCATCAAGAAGTTTTAATAAAAAACGAGCGAGGGGCAGGTCGCTTGCTTTATATAAACCTGCTAAACCCTTTTTTGCCAACACTAAAAGTATTCAATGCTGAGCTGTTAGGGTTCCATTCTAACAATACCACCAATTAAAACTATTATTTTCTATTTTTGGTTGGCGACTGTCCTATGTAGTCCCGAGCACCGGGCGGCGGTTTATAAACGTTCGCTACGGTTTGTGAAGCAGCATTTGAAAATGACGGAATGAAAGGGAATATAAAGGGCTGTTACTCTAATCAATAGCGTGCTTAATAAGTGACTGCCGTTGAGTGTTTTGAGGTATTCTGGCAGTTGTCGGTTGCTTAAGGTTAGGTTGTATTTTAGATTGTTTCTATAAGTGGATCTGGTTAAAATGCCGTTGGTTGCAGTGTTAGTGAAGTTTTTAATCAAACAATTTGCCACCCGATCTTTTCATGAAGCTCTAACGTTAATGTTCGTCATTTGGAAATCGGGTTCTGGTCGCTATTTATTCATACCTTTTATAGTTCAAGAATCAGCACCTAACCCCTTGCCCCTAGTACAGCGTTACAAACATGATTTTTGGCTCTGTTCCACAGCCTGTGGTGACATCAGCCTCGTAATGAATCTCGACATCTCTTTTTGAGATCAAAGCCGACATTATTACCGGTTGAACGCTATCATCTCTTGCAGTGGCAGCAATCCGAAAATGTTTCTGTTCACCTGTGTCATTTGACTTAAACAATACAACCCTACAATCGGGGTTAGTGTGTCCTTGGGTGGAAACGATCCTCCCTTTACCGGTTGATACTACGGCGGCGACAGAATACATTGATACGGCCAATAGGGCTAAACATAAGGTTAATTTTTTCAACATGATCATAACTTCCTAATAAATAGTGTAGGGGTGGGGTGGTTTAACGCGCCTCAACTTTAACTTTAACCACCTGTTTATTGCAAGATTTAACGTTAAAATGGGTAGGTAAAGGGGTCAGGCCCTGAGGGTTCCCCACAAATATGCAAGATCATAGGCACTCCTGACAGTCTCTATTTTTAACCGTATTGGATTCGTCAGGGTCAAGTCGTCGTCAAGTTGGGGCAGAGAAATTTTGCCAGCCGTCACCAGCCGGGGTAAGACCAAAGAAGTTTTGTGGACAGCTTGTCTGTCCCTGCACTTTTTGATGGCCATGGATGACCGAATGTCGCGGGTTAATGGATGAACAAGAGCGACCGCTCTGACCCCTGTTGCGAAGCCTCCGTTCCTCCAGCCCCTATCGAAGGGATCTCTGTTTAGACATCAGGCTTCGTTTGAGGGCTGGTGGAGGCATATAGTATCGAATAAGTAACGCCGTAAGGTTTGTAACTGCTACCGCCATTACCCGGGTAATTATGGCTTGAGGGTAATACCGGCACGCCAATTAACGATTGAGTGGTGCTGGCTTTATTCTTGCTCGGTGCATCGCTTTGGCGAGACTTGTTTGCGACAGCTCTACCCGGTGTAAACACGC
>CALKGI010000158.1 GCA_938085045.1 uncultured Alteromonadaceae bacterium | reverse complement strand
GTTGTATCACCAAGGTTTTGCGGCATCATGTCTGCCGCTGGGGTATTCACCAAATCTCTTACCAGCGCTGTAGCATCGGTTTGTTTCAGTACATTTTCGACAAGCGCTGCATTGTCAATTGCCAGCACAGGCAAGACTTTGTCGTTCTTTTTGTATCGGTCAAATTTATAACTACCAACAGCCCAGCCAAATGCGATGGCGTGGTGATGCTCATTGTTGGCTGATAACAGATATTGGCCTTGAGGTAATTGCTGGATGATATCGCCACAGGCGAAGTAAGTGCCTGGGTCTTCACAAACAAAAACGGCCTGACTTATATCGCCTTCTGGGCTTGGAATAAGTGACAAACCTTCGCCTTTAAAGTGGGTTTTCTTTAACCATTGTTGTGCTTGGGGCGATTGTTCAGCCTGCCAAGCTTCGAAGTTTTCTTTTGATAAAACGGTGAGAGGCGTGCCTTGATTGTCTGCGATTAAAATAGCGCTCATTTATTATCCATGGTGTTTTTATGAGAAGAAGTGGTGTTGATAGTAGCAGTGGAAGCGGTTTAAAAGAAAGAGGGTGGGGGATATTTTACAGGTGTTTGAATCGGAGGTTTTGGTATAGCGTCAGCGCTGAGCTATTACGACGATATTACTTATGGTAAATAACAGGAAACCAATCTTCGCGCAGCCGTTCGCCGTTTTTTTGTTTGATATCGGGGAAGTTAGGGGACGTTCTACCGGGGCGCTGTATAAACCGGGCATCGTCGCCAACCAACCTGAATGACAGAGTGCGGTTGGGTTGTTTTACCGTATTGGCGTTGGCACAGTGCACGGTTTTGAAGTTAAAGGCCACTACATCGCCGGGGTTCATCGACCAGACTTTGATGTTTGGGTCGTTGTCATCAATCGTTGGCATGTTCATGAAGTCACTGTCATCTTCATAGAAGTTTTCTAAACTCGACCAGCTTGTGGGTCTTATTGCTTTAGGCCAGTGATGAGAGCCTGCAAGGCACTTTAATGAAATCGCTTTATCTCGGCACTCCAGCGGTATCCAAAAGCTCACCGTTTGCTCACCATCTACGCAGTAATAAGGCATATCTTGATGCCAAGGGGTGGGAATGTTTGAACCACCATCTTTATATAAAAAATGGTCGTGAAAAAACTGGGCACAATCACTGCGCATTAATTTGGCTGCAATGGCCGCCATCGGCGATTCTAGGATAAATTGCTTGTATTGAGGAATGTCTTGCCAGCAGCAAAAGTCTTCTAAAAAGCGACTTTGCTCTTGGCCGTGAGTCAGTGCTTTAATGCTTGGATTGCTGATATTAAATGCAGCGCCTTGGCTTAACATTTCAATCCATGGGGTGAACACATCGCGCAATACCACAACGCCTTGAGTTTGATAGGTTTCAACGTCTTGCTCTGTGATTGTTGTTAGCATATGTTATTCGCTCGGCGAAGCCATTTGATCTAGCGGTTGAAGTTTGGCTTTTCTTTTGCCGCCCAATTCACTGTAAAGCATACCAATAATAATCAACGCGGCGCCAACCCAGCCTTGAAATCCTAGGTGTTCACCCAATGCAAAATAAGCGGTTATGTGGGCAAAAACCGGTTCGGTGGCAAATATTAACGCAATTTTATGGGGTTCAATGATGCGTTGGCTGGCGGTTTGCGCCCAATAAGCAAAGGCACTGCCAAGTACGGCAGAGTAAAAAATGCCAGCGACAACACGGACATTACTTAATTGTTCGCTAATCGGTGGGTAGCTGCTTTGGGTATCGACAAAACCATTGATGAGGGCTGCAATAATGCTAAAACAAGCGACAGCGCTTAGTTGCACTATCGATAATTTTACCACAGGAAAACCGTCGCCATATTTGTCCATCAGTGAGATATGGCAAGCGTAACAAAGGGCGCCAAGCGCGACTAAAACATCACCTATGTTCAACGTCATTTTGTCGCCCATGGTCAAAAGATATATGCCGATAGTGGCAATGACAACACTTATCCATACCTCACGTCCGACTTTAGTTCTAAACAATAAAAAGCCGATGACAGGCACCATGGGCACACATAATCCGGTGATAAAGCCAGTATTGGATACGCTGGTATAAAGCAACCCTAGTGCTTGCAACGTAAAGCCTAAAAATAATAGGAAACCTAACCCAAAGCCGGTTTTTAGTAATTTGGGTATTGAGCCTTGGGCTGACTCTTGGTTATGCACCTGTTTTGTATTGATAAATAAAAGCGGTAATAAAGTCAGTGCGGCCAGAGTAAATCGAAGGGCATTAAAGGTATAAACCGGCATGACTTTTATGACGTCATCGACTACCACAAATCCGGCCCCCCAAATTAGGTTGACCAACATTAAAGTCCAAAACGCGGTTGTGGTCGATTTTATTGCCATAATTGTGTTTTCTTTATAAATCCGGTTACCATTTTACAGAACCGACAGTTTAGCAGAACTGCGTAAGATGTTGAATAACCACTGGTTAAAATCAAATTGTGCAACTAATATCGTTACACTTAATAACAATAACGACGACCGCAACAAAAGGGGATAATGACTATGAATCCAACACTTATTGCTGGTGGAATCGGTTTGGCGGCATCTTTGTCACTGGGGTTTATGTGGCAGATGGAAAAAGTTAAATCGGCCACATTTGAAGGGCAGGTTACAACGCTTAATGCTCAGGTGGAACAACAGCTCTCAGAGAATACTAAACTGACTACCGCACTGGCTGATGCCAACAACAGCACCCAAAAAGCCATTGAACTGGCCAATAAAAACAATGAACGCATGAATCAATACAGTGACAAACTTGAGCGCTCGACCGATGAGTTGGCCAACCTCAAGCAGCAAGTGAATGAAATGCGAACCAAGGAGATGAAAAATGCTATCGAAGCGCCTTATCAAAGGGGTAATGCTGCTGCCAATCGCTGGACTGCTATCATGCAGCGCATTGCCAACGAGACAGATTCAAACAGTCAAAGTGATTACAGTGCCAACGCTGCCACCAGTGACCGTGCCGCCAAAGGTGCAACCGCCCAAGGCAATTAATATGGAACGCTTTATGGTGGTCACACCTAATGAAGCGAAAGATTGGTCCGAGGCTTGTGCAGCTTTTAAATCTATTGGAGAAGAGGATGCTAATTCTCTGGATGACGTTAAAGCGGAATATGTCGGCCTGACAGAAGATTCTGCCTGCAACTGGGCTATCTACGGTTTAGTGGTGCAAGACGAATTGACACTTGAATTATATTTTGGCGAACTGGCCAAATATATTAAAGATTTGCGTGCTCAAAATGAGTTTCTCAGAGATATGATGGACGACCGCCAAAAAGTAATGGATGAGCAATTGAAAAAGTTACAACAGGCGACAGAAGCCTCTTCTGAAAAAACTGAGACTATTGAGTAGGTTGGGGCGGTGAAGTCTCAGTTTTTCGCGTAAACACTACTTTTGCATGCGCGTAAATGCGAGTTTATTATGCGCGTAAACACTAGTAATCTATGCGCGTAAACGCTAGTATTGTTAGGGTGTTAATTCAACGCCCTTTGGAGCCGCAATCATGGCCAAAACCGCAAACGAAAATCTTGCTCAAGCGCTGACTGTCGCCCAAAAGTCTGCTGTAGGCAATATCGTCCATTCAAAGTCTATTGGTGAGCGCCAGCGTACTTTATTGATTCAACAAGGTTATCTAAAGCTGATCATTAAAGGTTGGTATTTGCTCGATGCCGACTTGATGGCCGAAAAGGCAGGCGAGTCTGCTTTGTGGTATGAGTCTATTTGGTCGTTTGTTGGACAATATGTCAAAAACAAGGTCGGTAATGGATACTGGCTTTCGCCCGAAGCTTCGCTTGATTTACATACCAGCAGCAATGCACTGGCCAAGCAAATTATTGTGTTTGTGAAAAATTTCACCAACAGCTTGGTACAATTACCCAATGGAATGAGTTTGTTAATTTTAGGGAGCAACAAAAAGCCTTATAAAATCGTCTCGGTCAATGGTCTAAAAGTGCATTCGCTCGAAAGTGCATTGGTTGAAACCGCGCCAAGTTCATTCAAATTTAATCCGTTGAGTATTCAGCTTGCCTTACAAATGGCGGTGCCAAGCGAATTGTTTGAAGCGATTTTAACCACCAAAAACCTCAGCAGCGGCAATCGCCTGATTGGCGGGTATCAGGCCATTGGTATGAAGGTTGAAAGTCGTAACTTGCAAACTATTATGAAAGGCGCAGGTTTTGCTAATGTTAAAGGGATAAATCCGTTTGAGGTCATGCCATTACAGCTTGGTATGAAGCGGGGTGAGTCACCTGCTAGTGTGCGGGTGAGAATTTTATGGCAAAAAATGCGTAACGATGTGCTGTCGGTTTTTGCTGGTATCGAGCCGACTTTTGATTTTCGTCAAAGAGATATTAGCCATACCACCGCAATGATGAGCGAGCTATATGTCAGTGATGCTTATCATTCTTTGTCAATTGAAGGATACCGGGTGACACCCCAGTTGATTGAAAAGGTCGCACGTGGTGATTGGTCGCCTGAAACGCTGATACAAGATAAAGAACAAAAAGATGCATTGGCAGCCCGAGGTTATTTCGACGCCTTCAACAAGCTTAAAAATTTACTGATTGAAGCCCATGACGAGCAACAACCGGACCTTGAATTTTTGATTGGAGTGGGCCTTACCGACTGGCATACCGCTTTGTTTGGGCCTTGCGTAACGGCGGGTATTATCAGCGAGAAGGATTTGGCTGGATATCGAAAGGGGCCTGTTTATATCAGAAAATCTATGCATGCGCCGCCACCCTCAGAGCAGTTAATGGACTGCATTGATGCTTTGAAAACACTTATTAATGATGAACAAAATGTGTTGGTCAAAGCTGTTTTGGGGCATTTTTTCATGGGATATATACATCCATTCCCCGATGGCAATGGTCGAACAGCACGGTTTTTGATGAATTTTTTACTGGTTTTGGGCGGATACCCTTGGACTGTCATTAAACTTGAAAACCGCGACAAGTATCTCGACACCCTCGAACAGGCATCGGTGCACAATGATGTCACGCCTTTTGCTGAATTTGTTAAAAACTCAATGCTCGCCAGAGCACCCAAACAACAAATAGAGACGTAATCAAGGTGGTAAAAAGACCGAAATACCTGACGTAGGGTGCGCATTGCGCACCCGCGTCGTTCTATTCCTGCCTTTTTACCCATTACGATAACGATAGGCCTTCGGCGGTTGTGAGCAGGTATTGTAAGTCTTTGGGCAGTTGTGTTGCAACTTCATCATTAAAAGCAAGATTTATGGGTTGTGGTGCTTCGTTATCGCTGGCAAGTGATAGCATTCCAGCCAAATCACCGTACAAAGTCAATTCTAATTGAGTGCCGTATTTATCAGGCTGAATGGTTACTTTTTCGACCAGATTTCTGATTAAGTCAGCGGCTTCTTGTCGTGTGTTTTCTTGATTGAGATTGGCACATAAATTTGTGATTTTTTCACGATAACGCTCGGCCATGTTGGCTTTTATTTCTATTGGTCTGAGTGTGTCCTTTAGCAAGGATAGTTCTGTTTCTTCGCGCTCGGCTTCAATCTTTAAAAGCTCGTCTTTGACGGCAGCGGCGGGAATGCCTTCTCTAATCGCAGTGATGATATTGGCCTTTGCAGTGGCCAGCTTTTCAAGCTTGGCTTTGGCCAGTTCAGAACTTTGATTTTGCCTTTGAGAAAGTGTGCTCATATGCGCGGTGTATTCCTCACTAAAAGCCTTGAATAGCTCGGGCTGCATCAATTGCCCTTGCAAGGCGTTTAAGACGGTGCTTTCTATCTTGGTGCGGGCAATGGTCATGCGATTGTCACAACTGCCTTTATTGCGTGCTGTAGAGCAGCCATAGCGCTTGGCTGATATCATGCTAAAACCACCGTTACAACAACCGCATTTTAGCAAATACGAGAATAATGTTTTGGGGCGGCGTTTGAGCTGCAAGGCGCTACCTTTTTGCTCCAAAGAATCTTGTTTGGTCTTAACTTTTTTCCAAAGCGTATCACTGATAATCCGAAGGTCTGGCACATCGGTGATAACCCACTGGTCTTTCGGTTTTTTGCGTTTGACGGATTTGCCTGTGTCGGGATTTTTTATATTGGTGAATTTCCCCCAAACCATGCGCCCATGATAAAACTCGTTATTAATAATGCCGTGGGACAGATCGCGCCGCCCCGTTATGGTGCTGCTTGACCATGCGCCCCCTCTGGGGGATGGGATTTTATCGCGGTTAAGGTTGGAGGCTATACGGCGTGGGCTTATTCCTGCTGCATATTCTTCAAATATCCTCTGTACAACAACGGCGTGTTCTTGGTTTATCTCACGTTCGCCTTTTATCGGCTCACCCCGTGCATCAAACTGGCGTACCGTATCATAACCATAGGCTTTGCCCCCAGCGGCCTTACCTTTCTCGGCGCGACCTTTCAGGCCACGAAAGGTTTTAGCCGCAAGGTCTTTGAGAAACATTTGATTCATGGTGCCTTTTAAGCCGATATGCAGTTCATTGACGATACCGCCGTCACTCAGGCTATAGATTTGCACGCCCGCAAAATTCAGGCGTTTGTTGATGCCTGCAATATGTTCTTGATCACGGGATATTCGGTCTAGCCCTTCGGTGACGACCATATCAAACTTGCCCTCAGCCGCATCTTGCATCATCATTTTAAGACTTGGGCGGTTCATGGATGCCCCGCTAATCGCATGATCAGTATAAGGCGCTACGACCTCCCAGCCTTGACGCTCCGCAAGCTCTGAGATCATGCGTATTTGATCCTCGATACTTGAATCTCGCTGTAATTCGCTAGAATAGCGAGCGTATATTGCAACTCTAATCGTCATCGGAATCCTTCCTTTCTTTTGCCTCCTTGTGGGCTTCAAAATCACGCTTTGCCGCTTGGCGTGCTAGAAAACGGACAACTTCAATCAAGTTGGATTGGTCGAGCTGCGCGTCATTTTGCGCCTCTTTCCAATCGCTTTTGATTTGGTCTGTCCGTGTGTCGTTCATAGGCGAGACTCTGGGTGCGTTGTTTGGTCTTGGCTTTGCGGCTGGAATATTGGGTTCTCTGGAGAGTTATCTATGCGCACGCCTTGTGCTGCGCCCGTAAAATCCGATTGTGGTG
Organism: uncultured Alteromonadaceae bacterium; assembly: GCA_938085045.1. GTDB lineage: Bacteria > Pseudomonadota > Gammaproteobacteria > Enterobacterales > Alteromonadaceae > JABSOG01. The sequence goes on along the minus strand of CALKGI010000158.1, from coordinate 523 downwards.
GGCTAAGATCAGGATGTTCGCCGAACTCTAATTCTATTTGCGAATCCATGCGTTTTTCCCACTCCATAGCCATACGGAATATGGCTTCTTGCTCGGCTTCTTGAATCTCGTCCTCGAATCTTTGGCTTAACGATTTACCATCACCGATGCAGGTATAGGCGTTAACATCTGCCAGCTTTAAGCTGTGGGCTATCTTGCACAAATTATCTTGATTGAGCGCCAGACGTTCAGCGTTGTAGGTCATGACATAGTCAATTTTTCCCGCTCTGGCATCTTGCAAAAGCCTGAGCAACCCGTCTCGTCGATTTGGGGCGCTGATATAGCGCTGATCACTGTAATAACCAGCGACTTCATAATCATGTCTTTCTAGCTTTACGTGACAGGCGCGGTATTGTGACTTTATTGAATTTTCACAATTCTTGTCTTTGTAAAAGCTTGCGTAAAATGCAACTCTATCCATGGTTTTTCTCCTTGTTGGTGAATGAAATCCTCATAGGCCTAACTCCGGTTTTGGCCTGTTATC
>CALKGI010000157.1 GCA_938085045.1 uncultured Alteromonadaceae bacterium | reverse complement strand
GCAACTTTTGCAACTTACCTAAGGCAACAATTGCCACTTGTGGCTTGTTAATAATAGGCGTTGCCATGGTGCCACCAATCGCACCAATGTTTGAAATAGTGATGGTACCAGCACGTAAATCGTTTGGATTAACACGACCTTCACGGGCAGCAAGCGTTAATCGGCTCACCTCTTCAGCTATTTCAATAATGCTCTTGTCTTGACAGTGCTTAACATTTGGCACTAATAAACCATGCTTTGAATCCACTGCCATGCCGATATTGTGATCGTCATAATAAGTGATCTCAGTACAATCTTCGTTTGGCTGCGAGTTAACCACTGGGTTTTCTTTAAGCGCCAACGAAATCGACTTCATAAAGAACGGCATCATGGTCAATTTAATGTTCTGCTTGGCATACTTTTCTTTTAACTTGCTACGCAGTGCAATCAGTTTGGTCATATCCACTTCATCACAATATGTGAAGTGAGGAATGGTTCGAACTGAATCGGTCATGGCTCTAACCATGGCAGCCTGTATACCACGAACAGGCTCAACACGAGAAGCTATTAATGTCGTCGGCGATTTTGCCGGTGCTGGCGCTTCAACTTTAGCAGCTGTAACAGCAGGTGCAGCGGCTTGTTGACCACCATTTTCAAGATCTTGTTTGTAAACACGACCTTTTTTGCCTGAACCGGCAACCTGAGTGATGTCGATGCCTTTTTCACGGGCCAAACGACGTACCGCAGGAGAGGCAACCGCTTTGCCACCATTAACAACAGGAGCAACAACCGCAGGCGCTTGACTAGCCACTGCAACAGGAGCTGGTGCTGACACAGGTGCAGGTGCTGTAGTTTGCGTACTTACAGCCGAAGTGGCTTTAAGTGACTCAACATGCTCATCGGTTTTAACATGAATAGCAAACAACGGCTTGTGTACAATCGCTGTTTCGCCTTTTTGATAATACAAACGCACCACTTTGCCGTTGTATTTTGACGGAATTTGCACCAATGCTTTGTCGGTCATCACATCACACACAGGCTGATCTTCTTTGATCAAGTCGCCTTCACCCACTAACCATTCAACCACTTCACATTCAATGATACCTTCACCGATGTCTGGCAAAATGAAATCTTCGATATGGTCTTTGGCAGAAGCAGGTGCCGCAACAGGTGCCACAACAACTTCAACTGGTGCTTCTACAGGCGCTTCGGCTGCTGCACCATTAGTGCTAACATCACCTTCTTGAATAATCGAAAACAAAGGTGAATGCACTTTGGCAATATCGCCTTTTTCATAATAGAGCTTGTCTACCACGCCCGAATACATCGACGGAATTTGTACCAGTGCTTTGTCTGTCATTACATCAGCAACGGGCTGATCTTCAGCCACGGTGTCGCCTGCGGCAATCAACCAATCGACCACTTCGCACTCAACAATCCCTTCGCCAATGTCAGGTAAAATAAAATCTGTTGACATGATAACCCCTAGTAGTTGGCCGAGCGTTTGATCGCTTCGTACGTTTTAAGATGATCTGGCATATATTCTTTTTCATGAATCAATGGGAACGGTGTATCTGGCCCACAAACACGCATAATGGGTGATTCAAGATACAAGAAGCATTTTTCTTGAATAGTGGCTGCAATCTCAGAACCAAAACCACAGCTAAGTGGTGCTTCGTGGTTAATCACCAAACGACCGGTTTTTAATACTGACTGAACAACAGTCTCGTAATCCCAAGGTGTAATGGTACGTAAATCAATAATCTCACATGAGATACCATCTTCTTCAGCCATTTCGACCGCTTTTTCGATGATCTCCATCTGTGCGCCCCAAGCCAATACTGTGACCTGTTCACCATTTTTGACGATTTCAGCTTTACCAATGGGTAGCTCGTAGCTGCCATCTGGCACTTCGCCAACCGATGCACGGTATAGTCTTTTTGGTTCAAAGAAAATCACCGGATCAGGCTCTTTAAGCGCTGCTAACAACAAACCTTTGGCTTGATAAGCGTTACGCGGAACAACAATTTTTACACCCGGGGTGTGAGCAAAATAAGCTTCTGGAGATTGCGAGTGATAAAGACCACCGGCAATACCGCCGCCGTAAGGCGTACGAATAACTAACGAACCTACATTAAATTCGTTACCCGAGCGATAGCGAAACTTGGCCGTTTCGTTAACGATTTGGTCAAATGCTGGAAAGATGTAATCAGCAAACTGAATTTCAGCGATGGCGATTGAACCTTGTGCCGCCAAGCCATTGGCAAAACCGATAATACCCTGCTCTACCAAAGGAGTGTTGAAACAACGATCACGACCGTACTTTTCTTGAAGGTGACTGGTGGCGCGAAATACCCCGCCAAATATGCCCACATCTTCGCCAAATACTACCGCGTTATCATGTTCTTCTAGAGTAATATCAAGCGCACTGTTGATCGCTTGCAACATGTTAATTTTAGCCATTAGTCAATTCTCCCTGAGGTAACCGGATAAGCTTCTGGGTATTTTTTGATGTGTGCTTTGAGTTCATTCATCTGCTCTAACAAGTGTGGCGTCATCTCGGCGTAAACATCGGTGAACATCTCTTCAAAGGCTGGTTTGTCAATCACTTCAGCCACTTTTACCGCAGCTAGAATTTCTTTGCGCAACTGAGCAAGCTTCACTTGTTCGTCTTGTGCGTCTAACCAACCTTTTTGCTCTAACCAATGCTTAAACTTAACCAATGGGTCGCTGGCACCAAATTGCTTTTCTTCGTCTTTAGTTCGATAACCCGTTGGGTCATCAGAGGTAGAATGACCACCCAAACGATATGCGCAAGATTCGATAAGCACTGGAGCGTTGTCTTCTACCGCCGTTTTACGGGCCAGTTGAGTGGCATGGTAAACGGCCAAAGCATCAGAGCCATCAACACGAATGGTTTTCATGCCGTAACCCAATCCGCGACTAGCAATACCATCACCGGCAAATTGCTCAGAAGCTGGAGTAGAAATAGCATAACCGTTGTTGCGACAGAAAAAGATACATGGAACCTTGTGAACCGCAGCCATATTCATACCGGCGTGAAAATCACCTTCAGACGCGGCACCTTCACCAAAGTAACACAGCGTACATTCTTTTTTGCCAGCCAGCTTTTGGCCATAAGCATAACCGGTAGCTTGAGGAATTTGTGTTGCTAAAGGAGAAGAAACGGTAGCGAAGTGTAATTCTTTAGTACCGTAATGAATGGGCATTTGGCGACCTTTACCCAAGTCCAGTTCATTTGAGAACATCTGATTCATGAACTGGTCGAGCTTAAAACCACGATAGTGCAATGCCGCGTGTTCACGATATTGACTCATGATCATATCGGTATCACCCAAGGCTGCTGCACTGGCAGTAATGGCGGCTTCTTCACCAAGACACTGCATATAAAAGCTGATGCGCCCCTGACGCTGGGCTGCGATCATTCGATCATCTAAAACACGAACAAACTGCATGGTATCAAAAATTTTCAGGGCAGTTTCTTTATCGATGTCAGGCACCTCGGCCCCCTCGATAACGTTGCCTTGCTCATCTAAGACTTGGTACATGGGGATTTCAAGTGCACCGTTTTCAATAAAATGTGGTTGGTTAACCACCGATACAGTCACGTTATTTGGATTTAACATATACATCTCTTCAAATTTAAAATTAAGGCGATGATTTGTATGAGTATTTTAAACTCAACGACAGAATTGTCTGTTCTAGACCTGTTTAACCGTTAAAAATCAGCCGCAACTTTACCTTTACGTAAACGGCATTGCAAGGTAAGGCGCATAATTATTGGCTGTTTTTGCATTTGCACGTAAAAGCATTTGCTTTGTGATAAAAAATAGCGTAGCGAATCAGTTCGACTATTTATAAGGGAAGTCAGCTCTAAACAAGGTAAATACTTAGGTAAATAGTGTAAAAGATAAAGAGTATAGTTGAGCTTGAGGGTTTTCGAAGTGAATGTTGTGGCGTTTTTTTAGCAGTAATATGATGGGAGATTAGATTTGCTAGAAATAGCACGGCAACCGATTAAAGTTGCCATAATTTGTGCAATAACACAGCTTACAATATTTATTATTAGGTGATTGGTGATTAACGTGGGCTGTTACAACGACGTTTATGTGTTTGTACTTCGTTAAGAACATAACGTTCCATATCACTGTGAATATTGGTGCGGGCATAAAATTTTAATACATTATCCATAGCTGGCGTACCGACCAAACGTTTTACTGCATCGTGTACCAACTCTACTCTAGTGCTTGCGTCCATCTTTTATTCCTCGGTGTGTTTGTGTGTGTTTTGATTGAGTCTAAGTATAGAGTTTGTAAAAAAATAAAAAAGCGGATAATAAAGCAACGTTGCGTAAGACATTTGCCATAGTGTTACTGAGATTTGGGCTATGCACCCCAGGTACAGGTTTAGGTTGGTACAAGCGTTCATCTTTAAAATCAAGAGCTTCAATACGGAGACACAAAGAAAAGGAAAAGATAAAAGATAAAAGATTAAAAACTACCAGCCATCTCCGGCCGGGGTCAATGCTTTTGATTATGTCGAACAAATATCTTTTATTGTTCGGCAAAATCAAATGCTTTGACCCCATTGCCTTGCCTCCGTTCCTGCGGCTTTTAACGAAGCCTCAACCTCCCTTTAACAAGGCTCATCAACAGTCCCTTAACAAGGCTTTTAATCGCGGCTAACCAAGAAGTCATTAAATCATAACTAACTAGCGTCAGGCTGACTCTCGGGCGCAGCCCCAATAAAAGCCTCAAGCTGGCCACAGTTCGCTTCTATCTGACGTATCAACGGAAAGTCATCCAAAGGCACATTAAAACGGTGAGCATTATATAACTGAGGAATTAAACACAAATCGGCCAATGTGACCGTATCGCCAAAACAGAATTTACCAGCAGTTTTAGCCAACTTCTCTTCAAGTGCGGCAAAACCAGTTTGAATCCAATGCGCATACCATTGGTTTTTCGCCTCGTCAGTCACGCCAAGCTCGCCTTTCAAATACTTTAATATTCGTAGGTTATTAAGCGGATGAATGTCACAACCAATGTCTTGCGCCAAAGCCCTGACCAACGCTTTATCGCCAATGTCACTTGGCAATAGCGGGTTATTGTCATATTTGTCTTCTAGATATTCCATTATCGCCATTGACTGATTCAATACCACATCACCATCAACCAAGGTTGGTACCAATTTAGCCGGGTTAAGCGCGACATAATCGGGCTTGAATTGCTCTCCGCCATCTTTTACCAAATGCACCGAGATATTATCAAACTCAATGCCTTTTAATACCAAAGCAATACGTACTCGGTAAGCCGCCGTGGAGCGCCAGTAACCATATAATTTCATCGTTCTACCTTTAATGAGTGTTTTTTACAGGTCCTAAAACGCGTTCTAGCGCGCCGGACTCATAGATTTTTTGCTGATCCCATATTCACGCAATTTATTCGCCACCGCAGTGTGACTTAAACCCAACCGTTTGGCCAGTTGTCGTGAGCTTGGGAAAGAAGGAAATAATTCGCGCAATATGCCCGCTTCGTATTGTTTAACCGCTTCGTCGAGCGTGCCGGTGATCTCGTGTTCAACCACACGGGTTTTGCTGTGCGAGGGCAATTGTAAATGTTGCAGGCTAATTTTGTCACCATCAAGCAGCGTCACCGCTCTGAATAAAGCATTTTCAAGTTGGCGGATATTCCCCGGCCATGCATATTCTTTAAGGTGTGCTTCGCATTGCGAATCGATACCCGGCACCATAGCACCCATTTGCTGAGCAAATTGATGAACAAAATGCAGCGTCAACGGAATAACATCTTGCTTACGCTCTCTTAGCGGTGGCAATGTTAACGTCAATACATTAAGGCGGTAAAACAAGTCTTCACGAAAATCACCTTTTTGCACCAATTCGTTAAGGTCTTTTTGAGTTGAGCAAATCACTCGTACGTCAACCGACACTTCTTGTGCATCACCTACCCGGCGAAAACTCCCGCCATGTAAAAAACGCACCAACTTGGTTTGCAAGTTAGGTGACATATCACCCACTTCATCCAAAAAGATGGTGCCGCCGTTGGCTTGTTCGAGCAAGCCCAGTTTATTGACACCATCAACCGAGCTACTGACCCGGCCAAACAACTCTGGCTCTGCATCTTCATCAGGTATAGAGGCGCAGTTCAAAGCCAAAAATGGGGCATCTTCGCCGCGACTGGCATCATGACAAGCCTTAGCCAGCGTTTCCTTGCCAGTACCAGTTTCGCCAGTGAGTAACATGGGCGCCGACAATTGCGCCATTTTTTGGGCATCACGCAATACTTTTTTCATCCCAGGGCTTTTACAGATAAAACCACTGAAACTGGGCAGAGAATGCTGGCGAAAGGCACCAACCTGCTGGCCAAGTCGGCTTTCTGATTTTAGATTTAACACCGCCCCCACCACATTAGAACCTAACTCATCACCACTAATACGAACTGGCAGAATATCAGCGATAAAACGCTCGTTTGACCCTTCAAGACTAATGGTTTGAGCGTTAATATCTTCTTGTTCTAACCATTGTGTAAAATCAAATCCTTCAAAAAATTGGCTAATGGGCTGTCCAATCACCTCATTGGCGACACAACCCAAGCTCGACAGTGCAGCCTGATTGGCCAGCAATACTCTGGCTTGCGCATCAAGCGAAATGATGCCATCGGGCAACGCCCTAAGCAGGGTTTTAAGCTCATTGTGCTCTCGCTCTGAGGGAATAAAGGCAATGGTTTTTACATCACCAATACCACTTAGTTTTCGAATTTGCGGCATCACCATTTGCAGCTTTTCAAATTCAACCTCAGGAAAAGCCACATACATCAGTTGTTTGGATGGCGCCACTTCAATTTTTCGTAAGTTTATTTGGTGCAACACCAGAATATTCAAAACTTCTTGGACAATACCAACCCTGTCTTCACAGCAAATTTCTAGACGCATAGATTTTTCCAATACCTGTCGATAAAATTCTTATAGCTCGTATGATAAACTATTTTTACGCTGCGATGACACTCTTTTGTAAAGCTTTTGTTACACTATTTGTATCCATTGGATACAATTCAGCCAATTCCATCATCGACTCATGCATGAATTCACGCAGACTATTCTACCGACAGCTAAACATCACTTTTACCGCAAAGGTCTGTGCTTGTTTGTCGATATGCAACTGCCATTGATGGCTATCGACAATACGTTGAACGATTAATAAGCCCAATCCAAACCCATAATCAGCATCTGGCGAGCTAGCCACTTCGTTTGAACAACTGTTGCTGATACAAATAAAATGTTCACTGGCGGTGATCACCACACAATCATCATCACAATACTGAAAAGCATTACGTATTAAGTTATTACAGATAATGGTGAGCAGAGTTTTATCGATATTAAAAGTCAGTTCCTCGGTCAATTGACTATCAATATTAACGGTTTTGTTTTTCAGCAAATATTGATTGTCTATTATTGACTGTTCGATGATGGGTTTAATTGAGATGTCAGCGCCTTGCCCCACAGCAGATGGATCGCGCCATAACCACAAAATGGTTTCGGTCAGTGCTCGCATGGTATTGCTGGCTCGGCGAATTTTGCCTAGTAGTTTTGGCAACCCCGCATCTTTGTTTTTCTTGTCGAGCACATCAAGCGCGGCGCTAGTTACCGCAATAGGCGTGCGCAGTTCGTGACTCAAGCTACGTAAAAACTGTTGTTCACGACGATTAAACTCGGCCAATTCGCTAAACGATGCCCTTAGCTTTTGAGCAACATGGTTTAATTCGGTGAAATACCGAGCGTTGTCTGGCACCATCAAACTGTTGTGATTATCGCTGTTTAGCTGTTCAGCCCACAAACTTAGTGCCACAGTAGCATTGGCCAGACGAAAGACAAACCAGCCAATCATCAATAACAACAACGCTAAAGTCGCCACACCAAGCATTATTAACAATTGCCTAATTCTGGCAGAGCCTGCTTGAGTAGGATCGACATCGGGCAATATATGCACCACATAAAGGTCAACCTGCAACTCATTCGAATCAAAACTAACTGGCAATAAATAAATAACGGAGTGTTCGTTTGCGATCATCATGCTCTGATTGATGCTACTTATATAAGCAGGAAATTGTTCTTTGTACGACTGTGGCAATTGCTGGGGCCAATAATACTCCCTAAAACCAGCGACTGTTTGTATGATAGCCTCTGGGCTTTGATGGTTATCCATAACAATTTCAGCCTCAGCAAACATGTAATATTCAGTTGCCTCATCCATGCCCCACAAATAAACATGGTTGGCGATAATCGAATAACACACGATAAAAGCCCCAAAGAGCAACAATAAACGGGTGGTGATAAAAGCTGTGATACTGCGGTTTTTACTCATGTCTGCTCCCTTTTAAGTTCAAACCCTTTGATTTCAGCACCACCCCTACCCCTTTAATAGTATGCACCAAGGGCGATTCGTCTTTTTCATCAATCAGGGTTCTTAGCCTGTGTAGTTGTGTTTTGAGAACGTGTTTATTGGGCATTTCATCTCCCCAAACCGCCTGTTCTAAATCAACTCGGCTGACCACGTTGGGCGATGACTTAGCCAATTTAAGCAATAATTTCCAGCCAATAGGCCCCGGTTGAATGTGGCGACTCCCCCTTTTAACTTCATGAGAATCTGGATTGATGGTCAAATCGGCCACTTTAAAAACAGCCTTTTGTGTCACCACAGATTGGCGCCCCAACACCTGAATTCGAGCCACTAGTTCAGGCAAATCAAAAGGTTTGACCAAATAGTCATTGGCGCCGCTGGCGAATCCTTTGAGTTTATCGTCGAGGCTATCACGGGCAGTTAACATTAATATCGGGGTATTGACGCCGCTATCACGGGTTGCTTGGCAAACCGCTAGGCCGTCCATTTTAGGCAGCATAACATCGAGGACAATCACATCGTAAGGCTGGCGTTCAATCAGCTCACAAGCCATTTTTCCGTTGTAAGCAAAATCGCATTCTATATCTTCAGTTTCGAGGTAGTCACCTATCAGTTCTGATAGGTCGGTTTCGTCTTCTACAAGCAATACCAGCATTTGGGGGCATTTGAGGTTGGTTTTTTTGTTAGCTTAGCATTTTTTTGACGCTATGCGTTTAAAAGCTATATTGACTCATCACGCTTGACCAATTCTTGCCATCTGGCCTGATTACGACCGCTGCCTTTGGCCAGATACAAATTGGCGTCTGCCGCTTCTACTGCCTGTTGTGCTGTGATATCTAACGAGGCTAAACAACTGACGCCCCCCACGCTGATGGTGATGACATCGTCGACATTTGAGAATTCATGTTTAAGCGCCAATTGCGAAACCGCAGCACAACAACTTTGCATTTTTTCGTGCACCAAGTTACCGGGCGTGTTAGGCAAAATCACCACAAACTCTTCACCGCCATAACGGCCAACAAAATCTCGGGGCCGACCAAATTGCTCGCGTAGTGTTTGGGCGACATGAACGATGATTTCGTCGCCTGCCGGGTGGCCATAATTGTCGTTATAGGGTTTGAAAAAATCGATATCAATCATCAATATCGACAAAGTGCTTTTATCTCGTTTGGCCGACAACCATTCAAGTTCAAGTACTTCGTCGAATTTGCGGCGGTTAGCTAAGCTGGTCAACGGGTCGATATTGGCCAACTGTTCAAGCAACTGACATTGGCGAGCCAATTGTAAATGCAATTTGACTCTGGCTTTTACAATACTGGCATGAAAGGGCTTTTGAATATAATCACAAGCGCCTAAAGAAAAACCTTTTTCTTCGTTGTCGACATCTCGCAGGCCAGTGATAAAAATAACAGGAATTGAATGGGTTCGTTCGTCGTTTTTAAGCGCTGTGATCACCGCAAAACCATCCATTTCGGGCATCACTACATCAAGTAATATTAAGGTGGGTCTAAGCTGTTTTGCTTTGGCTACTGCTTGAACGCCATTTTTGGCAATCAGTACGTTTGCTTCTTCTTTAAGGATTTCACTGAGAATTTTTAAATTAGATTTCTCATCATCAACAATCAACACATTTGGTTTGGTATTTTGCATCGTCATTACTGTTCCATCCTCAACACGAGACCCGATTACCTTTTCCTATAAACCCCGAACGAACGGATGTTTTTTGGCGAAGCGCCAATTATAAGCTCTTTAACCGAGAGTTTCACGAATAATTATGGTTCAGTCAAATTGTTTACTCTGCTCAACTGTCAACAGGGTTTTACACAACCCACCTCAATGAACATCAATCAGTTACAAAATGTAGCCAAGTGATTGTAATACGGTTGTTTTTTGTTCATTACTAAAGAAAACTGGGCAAACACTTAGGTTTATTGTTAAAGGCTTCACAAAGCACTATTAGGCCATCTGAATACAACACCCGCTTTAGATGTGCGACATTGCCTACAATCGATGGTGGACTTTTGCCGTATTTGAACTGTAAATCAACCATAATCACTTATTAACACTTTGATTTAAATCAGGTTAAATTAAATTGAATAATATTTAAACGAAGAAAAATAATGTTAAACGACTTTTAATTAATGCACAACAGAACATAATTAGCATCAGTTAAGCAATTAACTGACTGCAATGATGACAACGAAAGAGGCACTTATGGAAAACTTAAATTATCAAATTGGTGAAGTACAATTCAACCCAACAGCCAAAGAACTGGTATTTAGCCGCTTTCGCAGTGTTAGATTAAGCAACCGAGAAAATGCAATCTTGCAATACATGCTCGAAAACCCCAACAAGGCCATCACCTTGGCAGAGATTATTGCAAAGTGCTTGAGCGACTATCCTTGTGATCCCATTGGCACCCGCAAAACCATTCAATTGCTGTCAGCCAAACTCGAATTAGAAGATCACATCGAATATCCATACATCGACTGCTACATGTTTCGCAATGCTAGTGAACAAGAAGATAAGGGCTCGTTGTTCAACGTCAACCGCTTAAGACGTTTCTTAGGCCGCAGTCCACAAATGAGCAAAGCTATGGCTGGCTAGAGGTTTTTACTCCCTCATCAACCCAACCACCGCCTCTATCAAAGCATTGGGCATTTGACGATAATCAGGGTAAGGGATCAAAATAACGCGCCCTAGGTAAAACACCTTCGATTCTTCATCAAGCGCTGTAAACTCACTGACATCCAAACCTAGCCGCTGCCAACTGGCTTTACCACCAACCAAATGCCACTGCCTATCCGATTTTTTATCCGCATCTGAAGCTAACGACAACGTATCATTAAAACAAATTTGCTCATTATCTTGCAGTAAATACTCATCTCGATAACATTTCCAATCAATTTTATGGCAGCTCA
>CALKGI010000156.1 GCA_938085045.1 uncultured Alteromonadaceae bacterium | reverse complement strand
AAGCCAAAAGCGTGATGACGTAGAACAAAAGAGTAAAGTAGCGCGGCATTTGCTATCCCCACGACGAAAGCTTAAAAAGAGAAAAAGTGACCGTATTACTTAATTATAGAGCAGTTTAGGTTGGACCGTAGGTTGGTGAGTGGGGGACATTTTAGTAAGGTGTTATCAGTGAACTTATATAAGCTTAACGTATAGGTTTAATGGGTGTGCATGCACACCCTATCTATTTTGCAAAGTCATTCCAACAATGCCTTTGGCAAACGCCTCGTGTTTTTGTAAATCAACCGGCTTAAAAGTGACCTTGTCAGTCGCAGGGCAATTGCCTAAAAAATTACCGTTTCTTAAGTTCTGACTTGGCCGTACAGGCCGTGAGCAAAATCCGCCGCCACAGTTGGGGCAAACATTTTGTAGCAGTTCAACGCAAGCACAGCAAAATGTGCATTCAAAAGTACAAATCATTGCTTCTAATGAATTGGGCGGTAGGGCTTTATTGCAGTGTTCGCAAGAAGGTCTTAATTCGAGCATTGTGATATCCAATGTCATGTGTGGTTGATTGATTCTAACTGATTTCTTTGGTGTACTGCGAACAAATCGTGCGAGGATTGACTATTATGGGTCTATGCCCCCTTTTTACAAGTGTTGCAAAATGAAGTGCTCTCATGTCTTTTTTTGCTTTTTATTTTTTGTCTGTCTTAATGCTTTCGCCAATCCTGAAAACAACTATTTGTTGATGGTTCACGAGCAAAGCGATGTTGCGGGCTATTTAAAGGAAGGTGAGGGCAATATTCCTGCCGATACCAATCAATTGTTGGTCGAAGCGTTAAAAGATCAGGTTATTGAATTTCAGGTAGCGCCGTTAGCTCGAATTGATCGCTTGTTGAAAGCACAAGGACGGGTTTGTGCTAGCAACCGTATTAAAACCGTCGCCAGAGCGCAGCATAATTTGTTTAGTTTGCCACTTAATCTGTTTCTTGGGCAGCGCTTATATTCTTTGGGGCCCGCCAATAAAGTCCCCGAGAAACTTTTGAACGATAAGCAACAGCTAATTTCGTTAGCGAAATTATTTAAGTTATTGCCTGATAAGATGCTCGGTGTTGGCCAAGGCCGCAGTTATGGTGAGTTACTTGATGGACAAATTAGTCAAATTGACCGCAATAGTGTGCTCATGAGACCCGGTAAAGACCCTTCTGTATTGATTAAAATGCTCGCTAGGCGCCGGGTTGATTTTCTAATTGAATACCCTATTGATATGAATAAAGAAATGCGAAAAACCAAACAACCTTTCGAATTGTCGTCGGTAGAAGTGTTCGGCGCACCTGGCTTTCTCGCCGGTCGTATCGCTTGCACCAAAACTGATTCCAGTCGTCGTTTTATCAAGTTGGTTAATACCGCTTTGCGCCAGTTATATCAATCGGATGAGTTTTATAAGGCCCACACTCGTTATTTAGATACTGCCGATTTACCTTTGTTTGACCGTTATTTTCGGCAGGTGTTTTTGCCTGCCAAGAGTGCCAATTAAAGGCGATGGCTACGGCTTTTCATCTAATAAAATAAGCAGCTTCCTTGCCGCGAATTAGGCATCAACGATGAGACGTCGTTGCCAGCGCTAGTTCAAATCGACTCATTTCATGCTTACTACCGACACCCTTTTTGGCCGCTTTCACCACCGCTTCAAGCAGGTCGTTATTGTCAGGCATATTTGACAAGATGCGGATCAGTATTTCAGTGGCTTCGTAATCGCTACCGACTTTGTCGATGCTGTTGATGAGTTTCAGCCAAGCGTCATGCTCAAGGTCAACATTGTTCATAATTGCCATGGCAGCAACCCTAAACTCATAATCACTTTCGAGCGATTTTAACGACTCAATCGCAACGTCAACCCCATCTGGTGAGTCTTTGAACAGTTTAACGACACCACTAATCAACATCCTGAGTTCGTAATCACTCTTAATGCGCTTTTTGGCCAATGACAACATTTGCTTGGCGTTGTTGGTATTGTTAGGTTGTACTTTGACGGCACCCATCAACAACACACGCATTTCGTAATCACTTTGAATACTGTCACTTAAGTCTAGGAAAGTCGCAAAAACACTTTCGTCATTCAATGAGCGTGCTTCTAGCAATGAGGTGAGTAATATTCGCATTTCGTAATCGCTGCCGATAGATTTAACTGCGGTCATTATTTGTTTCACGGTTTCATCTGACAGGTTTTCAAGCATGAATAATGGCGTGAACGCTATGCGCATGTCGTAATCACTTGTTAGAGATTTAAGGATTTTCACCATTCTTTGTATTTGACTATCGCTTAGCTCGCCAGTTTTGGCCGCTGCCGCAGAGTAATAAAGTAAGCCACGAGAGTGAATCTGTTCCATCTCGTCAATTACAGCGTCCATTGCGCCAAGTTTGTTGATTTTAGCTACCCGTTCGTTGGCATTCGCACCAGAGTTACGTAAGTAGTCGAGCATCATGGTGTCGAGCCACTGTTTATCGTCAGCCGTCATTGATTGCTCATCGCCATCACGTTCAAAAGTGTGAACTAACTTACCGTCATCCATAGTGAATTTGATGCTGCGGTCTATTTCATTGCCAGTTTCACTGAGGGTGAGGTAACCACCGGGTGATACCATGCCAACACTATTGCCGTTAGTGCTTAACGCCATCAAACCGTCTCGGACGACTTTGATTTCGTGGCCGTTTTTAATTTGTTGATAAGTACTGCGGGTTTGCTCGCCTTGACCGTTTGACCTAACACTGATTGAGGTGTCGCCATCATCCAATTTTGATACTTTGGCGTTTTTGTCATTGCCGTCATTTAATGCCAATGCAGGAATACCCAGCGCTGAGGCGATTAAGGTGGCAACTACTGCCCCTTTGGCCCAGCTCGCGGTGGTTTTGAATTGGGTTTCGTTTGCGTCGAGCAGGCGGTCGACCCTTGCTCTTAATTTGGATTTATCTCTAGCCATTGCTAATCCCCATTGAGGTTGCTGTTTGTTGGTGATCTGTTTTGCGCAGGTATATATCGCCTGAGCTACAGATTTAGGATTGTCACTATGACCCGCTGCCCACTCGTCAGCAGCAAATTCCGCCAAATCTGCCAAGCGCTTTTGGGCCACGGCAAACAGGGGTTGGAGGAAAAACAAACGTGTCAGTGCATGTAAAATCAATAATATGATGGGATCGTGATGCTTCAAATGTGCCACTTCATGGGCTATCAAACCTCGTAATTCAAGGTCTGGTAGGCCATCAAGCGCCCATTGTGGCAAGCAAATCTCACCGGTTGGTAAGCAAAGCGGACTGTCAATTCGCTTTGTGGTGGTTAAATAGGGTGTCGCTTTAATATCGGCTTTGTCACAAATGTTGTATAACAGCCGAAAAGCTTGATGATCTGAACTCACTCGCTTGCGAGCGCCTAAAGAGCGTACCGCAGTAGCATAAGTGAGTATTAAGGCCAGCAATGCAAAACCAGCAATTAACCCCGGTATGACGAGAAAAGAAGGGATTTGCCAATTATTTTGGCTCGGTGGTTTTGCATTACTTATCGTTGGGTTGCCTAATGTCGAGTTGCCTAATGTAGAGTTGTCTAATGCATTGGTGCTATCTACTGATGCCGCTTGACTGGGTTTCATTTGTGATGTGGCCATATCTCGCATCACTTTTACCGCTGCCGATTCATTGCTAAGTTCAGGTGAAGTTTGCGCCACAAATACATCGATATAACGGCTAGTTTGTGCATTTAACTCAATTTTCGTTGCAAAGTTACTACTGATAGGTAATAGCAGCATAAATGAGGCGATAACCGCCGTTTTCCAGGCAACATCGGTTAAGTCTCGGTTACGCAATATGTTGAATTTTTCGAGCAGCCACACGCCGCCGAGCAATACACTGCTGCCGATAAAGAAGCGGGCGAAAAACAAAAATAATTCAGTTGGGTCCATAGGAAAAGTCATGATCATTTATCCTTGTCGAGCAGGTCGCCAATGTCTTTGAGGTCGTTTTTGTCTATCTCACCTTCTTTAAGCAAGTGCGCTAGCAATTGCTTAGAGTCGCCTTTAAAAAGCGCCGACACTAGGTTAGACACCATCGAACGTTTAACATCGCCTTCTTGAATTAATGGACGATATTTACGTTCACGACCTACCGTTTCAGACGCTAAGATATCTTTCTTTTCAAGGCGAGAAAGCACAGTACCAATGGTGGTGTGGGCCCAGCCTTCATCGGCTAGCTCAATTTGTACTTGCTTAGCACTGGCGCTGCCGTTGTCCCATAAAACCTGCATTATGGCGTATTGTTGATCGCTGAGTTTTACTGTGCCTGTCATTTTAGGTGCCCAATATTGTGTTCTACTACATGTGTAGTAATAACTCTACTACATATGTAGTAGATGTCAATGGTTTTTATGTGGGTGATGAATTGTCTATTTAATTCGGGCTTAGAAAGATTTGAGAATGTGGGCAGAAAAGAGCGAACTGTAACGCATCATGGTTAATGCGCTGACGAGTCTTGTTGGTGGGTTAACCTATTGTTTAATGGCGGTTAAAAATCAAACCCAATTTTCTAACTTCAACCCATCAACTCGCTCAAACTCACGGGTATTGTTGCTGACTAAAGTTAAGTTATTGGCCAAAGCAATCGCCGCAATTAATAAATCATAAGGGCCAATTGGTTGGCCTTGACGTTTCAATTGGGCGCGAATTTTGGCGGCGTGGCTGGCTGCGAGTTCGTCCATCGGCAGCAGATAGTGAATGGATTCGACAAAACGGCTTAGAGCTTGATCTGATTTTAGTCGTTGGTTAGATTTTTCAACGCCAAACTTCATTTCGAACAGACTGATCACTGACAAGGCAACATCGCACGGTTCAATTTGGGTTAACCTTTGAATAACCTCAGGTGGCTTTTGTTTGATAAGATAAATGCAAATATCGGTATCAAGTAGGTAACGCATTAAAAGTCTTCTCTTTCCTGCATGGTCGGCTGGTAGCGACCATCGGCCATAAAGTCATCGGGAAATTCATCAAGTGAAGACAATAAAGAATCCCAAGTGGCATTAACGGGTTCTAAAATCACCTTGTTGCCTTCTTTGCGGATTTTTACCTCGGTACCTGGCATTCTGAACGCTTTGGGTAAACGCACGGCTTGAGAGCGACCTGTTTGAAATAACTTGGCTGTATCCATGGCATTTTCTCCCGCTTATGTTTATGGGTATAGTTGACAGGTACATTTGGTATGTACTTTTGATATCTATCACTATAGTGGATTAAATCGACACTGTCTATTCCCTTATTGGGATTTCTCGTTGTTGTCTGTCACTTAAGCATAAAAATGTCGATGATTTATTCGTAGGCGAGACTTCAATCTCGCTCAAATCTTGAGGTATCGCCTACGATAAGAATTTAGATACTCATGGCTCTAGCAACTGCTCTGAATCCGGTTTGAGCTTGTAGTAGTCAACATCAAGCCCGAGCAACCCGGGCACTGTCGCCGAAATGCAAATCGATGACAAGGTGCCCACCAATATCCCCACAAATAACGACACTGCAAAACCTTCAAGCGGGCTACCTGCCAAGAACCAAATTGAACCTATGGTGGCCAGTGTTGTGCCTGAGGTGATTAGGGTTCGGGTCATGGTTGATGCTATGGCTGCGTTGACTATTCTGTCGAGTTTGCTGTTTTTGTTCATGCGCATCAGCTCTCGCATTCTGTCGGCCACAATGATTGAATCGTTGAGCGAATAGCCTATTACCGCAAGGATGGCGGCTAGTACAGTTAGGTCGAATTCGAGCTTAAAAGCGGCGAATACGCCCAATACCACTGTCACGTCGTGGAACAAAGCAGCGATTGAGCCTGCGGCTAAGCGCCATTCAAAGCGAACAGCCAAGTACAGCATGATGGCAACTAGCGAGGCAATCAACGCCAATCCACCTTGGTTAATTAACTCGTCTCCAACAGCCGGACCTATGAAATCAGAATCAAGGAATTTGACGCCGATTTCGCCGGCTTGGCTAATGTTGTCGAGCCATTGTTTGTAGTGTTGCTTTTTTTCGTTAGCGGCTTGTTGTACTGTCCACTCGGTTGCATTTTTGCTGCTTTTTACATCAAACTGGCCTATCAGGCTATCGTCTAATAATGCTTGCATTTGTTGCGGGGCGACAGATTCGCTGGTGGTGAAGCGGGTGATAACCCCGCCGGTGAAATCTATGCCCAGATTGAGCCCGTTGATAAATATCATGGCAATAGATACCAGCATTAGTACGGCGGCGGCTTTTAGCCCTGTAAGGCGCATTTTTGTGATGGCTTGGTTGTTCATGCTGTAACTCCTTTTAATAAACGGCTGCTTCTAGCTAACATTAGGTTGACCATGGCACGAGAGGCGAAAACGCCAGTGAACATGCTAGTCAATAGGCCCAATTCTAAGGTGATTGCAAAGCCTTTGACTGGACCATAACCTACGGTGTAGAGGATCATAGCGGTGATACCTGTGGTGATGTTGGCGTCGAGTATGGTGGCAAAAGCATTGTTGTAGCCATGCTCAACCGCCGACTGTAAACTGCGCCCTTTTTTGGATTCTTCTTTTATGCGTTCAAATATTAATACGTTAGTGTCGACTGCCATGCCCACTGTCAATACCAGTCCGGCGATGCCTGGCATAGTTAATACAACGCCCGGAAGAAGCGACATTAAACCCATTAAACATACTAGATTGAAAACCAGTGCGGTATTGGCGACAAACCCTAGTCTGCGATACCAAAGGGCCATAAATGCCAAAATGATGCCCATGCCCAGCATTAATGCGGCCATGCCGTTGTTGATGTTCTCTTGACCCAATGATGGGCCGATGCTGCTTTCACCAACTATGGTCACAGGCGCCGTCAATGAACCTGCGCGCAGTAACAGGGCCAGCTCTTGTGCTTCTTGCGGGCTTTGCATGTTGGTGATGCTGAATCGCGACCCTAAAACCGATTGTATGGTGGCCATATTGATGATTTTGCTGGTTTTAATCGACTTACCTTGGTCATTTTTAGAATATTCTGAAAACACAGTGACCATGGGTTTACCCACGAACTTTTGCGAATGCTTGGTCATTACTTTGCCGCCTTGCGCGTCAAGGAACAAGTTAACCAGTGGCATGCCCATTTCGTCTACGCCTGAGCGAGCATCTTTGATGTGCTTGCCTGCCAATACCGGGGTTTTATGAAGTTTAACCGTTCTGCCATCTTCGGTTTTAAAGGCTTTTCCGCCAGTTTCTTTGAGTTTGTAAAAATCTAGTGACGCCGTTGCGCCGATGATACGTCTGGCTTCTGTTGGGTCTTGTACACCCGGCAATTCGACACGAATGCGGTTTTTACCTTGGCGCTGGGTGACTGCTTCGGTGATCCCTAGCTCTTCTATTCGTCCTCGTAATGTATGCAAGTTTTGTTTGATTATTTCGTGTTCGAAAACCGTTTTGGTTTGGTCAGTGAAGTGAATTGAGAATGTGCCAGAATCTTCACGCTTGTGCAGTAAGTCAGGGTAAAGTTGTTTCAATGTACGCTTGATATCGGCCATTTTTTCAAAGTCTTTTTCGGGATAGTCAATAACGACTTTGTCTTGTCCTGAAACTCGTACTTTGGCGCCGTATAAATGGGCTTGGCGAATTTGTTGCTTGGCCTGATCTTTAATTTGTTCAAGTCGGTCATTGATGGCAACATCAGTGTCTACATCCAATAAAAACTGTACACCACCACGTAAGTCTAACCCCAGTTTAATGGGTGCTGCGCCGATATCCATCAGCCAGTTAGGTGCCGCAGCTTGCATCGACATAGCAACTGAGTAACCTTCACCAAGGTAGGTTTTTAAATGCTGTTGGGCGGCTTGTTGCTGTTCAGTTGATTGTAACAACACTGTGGTTTTATCATTGTTGGTGGTGATTTTTCTTACGCCGATTTGGTGGTCGGCCAATGCCTGATTCAATCTGTCAGAATCGAGGTTGTGTATATCGCGCACTTTGCTGGTGATATTCACCGCAGCATGTTCGCCGTAAAGGTTGGGCAGGGCGCTGATGGCCAGTATGATGATGGTGATAGCCAGCACCAGATATTGCCAAAGGGCAAACCGGTTGGCCGGAGTATTTTTTGCTTTCATTGTCTTTTCCTTGCTTGATCAATGCCTTTTGCCGAAATAAAAGTTGCAATAGGGCTGATCAGAGGGATTTGAGCGGCAACAATGCCGTCAAAAATCCATTAAAATTGTGATACTAAATTTTAAATGCCACAGAGCGCAGGAATGAGCGCCTGAGTTTGGCGAAATAACAAGGAGGTTAGCTGTAGTAGGTGATGCAGGCGGTGTAAAGACTGTTACCGTCTTTCCAGCCACTAACGCGGGTTTTGCCCGCTGACGAGAGTAAAAACCAAGGGACGGTGGTGATTTTACTGCGATCGAAACGACCGGTAGACAAATCGGGTGGATTTAATTCAAATTCGACTCTAAATTCGGGTTTGGCTTGTGAGTCGGCCAAAAACAAAACTGAACGATGATTTACAATGCGCGGTGCGTCTGCAACAAACTCAGGTTTGTTCTCTTGTTCACCTCGTCTGACGAGCATTTTGTCAATGTTGTTAGGGGCTTGTTGTGAAACTTGTTCGATTAAAACGTTGTTTGTTTGAAGCTCAGCCGAATGCCCACCTGCCGTAACCGACAAGCTTAAAAACATTCCAGCAATGACCAACCAAACTTTCAACAAATTCATCTAAACGGTTTACGCACCAAGAATTAAGGATGAAAGGATTATGGAGATGGCGAAGTCACATTTCAACCCCTTGGCTCAAAAAAGCTTAAAAAACACTCAGTTTTTAAAGGGTAATTTAGCCTTGGCTGCTTCTATATATTGATTGTTATGCAACTGTTCTTGAACAAGAAAATCGGCAATGGCAGGGCCAAACTGAGGATGTAGAATATGATAATTGGCATAAGTGATTACTGGCTCAAAACCTCGTTGAATTTTGTGCTCGCCTTGTGCACCGGCATCAAATTTGGTTAAGTTGTGGGTAATGCAGTATTCAATGCCTTGATAATAGCAGCACTCAAAATGCAAGAATTGATGTTCTTCGATACAACCCCAATAGCGTCCAAAAAGGGTATTGTTAGATTTGAAATATAAAGCCGCCGCTACAATATTTTGCGCATCTGTGGCAACGACCATCATGATATTTTCTGGCATCGTATCGGCCAGTTTTAAAAATAACTCAAGGTTCAAATAGCCACCATGGCGGGAACGTTTAAGGTAAGTTGCTTGATAAAACATGAAAAAACGTTGCCATATTTCTTCTGAAATATCGGCCCCTTCGACTTTGTTAATTTGAATGGTTGAATCTGTTATTTTACGGCGCTCTTTGAGCAGATTCTTGCGTTTTCGTGAGGCAAACGTGGCGGTAAAATCATCGAAAACTTGATAATTTCGATTGAACCAATGAAATTGCACATCGACTCGTTGTAACCAGCCTTTTTCTTTAAACTGGTCGCTTAACTCTTTAGTTGGGAACAAACATTGCCAGTTGGTGGCGCCAATGCCTGCGGCTAATGCTTGAAGAGTTTCGTTTATACAGTTGAAAATGGTTGCTGTGTTTGATTGAAAAGCTTTATTGATGCCAAGCCGAGGACCGGTAGCGGGTGTGTAGGGAATGGCACAAACGATTTTTGGATAATAGTTGATGCCATGTTTATGGTAAGCATCGGCCCATGACCAATCAAAGATATATTCGCCGTAAGAATGGGTTTTGATGTAACAGGGCATAGCGGCAATGAGTTGTTCTTCATCAAAAATTAATATGTGTTGCACCTGCCAGCCGCTTTTTTCTGTGGTGCAGCCACTGTCTTCAAGGGCAGCTAAAAACTCATGGCGGGTGAACGGGTAATCTTGATCAAACAAGGTTTGCCATTGCTTGGGCTCAATTTGATGGATGCTGTTGATTGATCGGCTTTTCATGGAGGCAGTTTAGTTTTTTTGAGGGTTTGATACCAGAAAAACTTCAAGCGTGGTCGATTCGTTTATTTCGTTTGTTGTTTATTTCGTTTATTTCGTTTATGCTCTAATTAGTGCTAGACAGTATAAGCGCATGAAGTCGTAAAGCTGTTACATTTTGAGTTTTAATTGTTTGACCGGAGGCTGCCATGTTAACTGCAACCAAGTACGACCAAATCTATAGCCCGACTGACCATGATGTCGATATGGCAAAAACAGTTGCGCCAGTGATCTCAAAAATTTTAGGGCGTTATCGTCAAGACCCTGAATTTGATCAACGCGTGCAATTTCGCGACGATATAGGCGAACAGGTGGTTTTACCTGCCGGTGCACTTGAGTTATTGCAAAATATTATGGTGCAAATGGCCCAAGGCAATGCCATTACTCTAGTGCCAATTCATGCTGAATTAACGACCCAACAGGCCGCTGATATATTAAATGTGTCTCGCCCTTATTTGGTTAAACTGCTTGAAAGTGGTGAAATGAGTTTCACCAAAAAAGGCACGCATCGGAGGGTATTATTTAGCGAAGTACAGGCGTACAAAGCCAGTATTGATGCTAAGCGAATGGAAGCTTTGGATGCATTGACCGAGCAAGCACAAGAATTGGATATGGGTTACTAAATCCATGAAGTACACAGCAGTGTTGGATGCAAATGTGCTATATCCAGCACCGTTGCGTGACTTGTTGATGCGTTTAGCCATCACCGATATCTTTGCAGCGCGTTGGAGTGCTCGCATTCATGACGAATGGATTCGTAATGTGCTAAAGAATCGACCTGACCTTACTGCTGAGCAATTGCATCGAACCCGTGATTTGATGAACAGCCATGTTCGAGATTGCTTAGTTTGTGATTTTGAATCTTTGGAGGTTGGGCTTACCTTACCGGATATAGATGACCGCCACGTGCTGGCGGCTGCTATCAAGTCAGGTGCACAAGCCATTGTGACGTTTAATCTAAAAGATTTTCCATCCGATGAACTAGAAAAGTACGGCGTTGAAGCAATAAACCCTGACAGTTTCGTTCACAATCAGTTGGATTTGAAACCCGGGACCGTATTGGAAGTTATTAAAAAGCATCGACTGTCACTCAAAAAACCGCCTAAATCAGTTGCAGATTATTTGGATACACTAGAAAAATGTGGCTTGGTTATTACCACCGATATATTAAGAGGTTATGCCCAGAATCTTTAACATTGAGGCTTTATTATCTGCAATAGCTAAAATCAATCTATACTGAGTCTAAAGTATCAAAAAACTAATTATTTTCCATGCAAAATGAATCCCGTCGATGTAATACAAGGACCAAAAGGCAGTTTCTTTGGTTCGGTTGGTTGTGTCTGTTTTTTTTCTGCTTAATGTTCACCTTCCTTGCCCAAGCCGCAAAGCCAGTTTTTAAATTTGACAATATCGGGGGCGACCAAGGGTTGGATAATCCCTATGTCATCGACGTAATGCAAGATCGTCAGGGATTTATTTGGGTGGCCAGCCAAAATGGTCTGTATCGTTATGATGGTTATGACTTTAAAGTGTTTAAACATGACCCCCAAGACTCCTCATCACTTGCCGACAATTACATAGAATGCTTGTTTGAAGACTCTCAAGGCACTTTTTGGGTGGGTACTCATGGCGGAGTATTGAATAAATTCATTTGGCAATCGGGTACCTTTAAACGCTTACCATTTGATCAAGAACACCCGAACACGACCTCTAGCACCAGCCATATAATGTCGATAGATGAAGACCAAAATCAGCATTTGTGGGTCGGTACACTTGGTAGTGGTTTTCATTTATTTGATTTGAAAACTGAACAATTCGTAGACTCATATCGCCATATAGCTGGTGATGAAAACAGCCTTAGTGACGACAAAATTTATCGTGTTTTGGAAGACCGACAAGGCATTGTGTGGATAGGCACTCGTAATGGGGGGCTAAATCGATTTGACAAAAATACCGGACAAATCACACGCTATCAGCACGACCCAGCAGACGAAACCAGTCTTAGTCATAATAAAGTTTTTGCACTTTTTGAAGATAGCCTTGGCACTTTTTGGGTCGGCACTCGTGGTGGTGGTTTAAACCGTTTTGACCGTAAAACAGGGGCTTTCAAGCATTATCGGCATGTGTTAAATGACTCGAACAGTCTGGGCAGTGATCATATTTACAGTATTTTTGAGGACGATGATGGTCGTTTGTGGGTGGGGGCTGATAAAGGTGGATTGCATCTTTTTGACCGCAATAAAGATCATTTTGTTCGCTATCAAAATGACCCATTTAATGAATACAGCCTAGGCGATAACGATGTTTATTCAATCATCCAAGACCAAACGGGCTTAATTTGGATGGGCACTTTTGGCGGTGGGATCACCAAGTTTGACCCCTCTAGCGAACGATTTGGTCAAGTTCAATATGACACCGAGAACCCTAACGGATTAAGCAGGGGCAACGTGAGTGCTTTTTATAAAAACAAGGCGGGTGTTTTGTGGGTTGGCACTGAGGGTGGACTTGACCGTTACAGCAAAAATTCAGATGTGTACCAGCATTACCGGCATGACCCGAACAACAAACAAAGTCTCAGTGAAAATGATGTACAGGCAATATTTGAAGACTCAAAAGGCACCATATGGGTAGGCACTCGTTCTAGTGGGCTAAATCGGTTAAACCAAAAAGATAATAGTTTTGTTCGCTATCGACATCAATCAAACCTATCCAATAGCCTCAGCGATGACAATATATTGGTTATTGATGAGGACGCTAACGGTAATATTTGGGTTGGCACTCAAAATGGGCTCAATCGTTATGACCCTCAAACCAACTTGTTTACCCGTTATCTTCCTGTAATGGGAGATGACAGCAGTATCAGCCACAATACAATTTATACTTTATTGGTGAGTTCTAGTGGCACTCTTTGGGTGGGAACGGGTGGCGGAGGACTCAATCAATTTGATGCATCTAATGAATCTTTTACGCATTTTCAGTTTAATCCCGATGACCCCAAAAGCATCAGTAACAATGTTATTTTTACTATGGCACAAGACACTCAACGTCAGATATGGATAGGCACCGCAGGCGGACTCAATAAATATAATCCAGATACCGGCTCGTTTAACCATTACCGCGAAAAAAATGGGTTACCCAGTGATAGGATCATGGCGGTGATGACAGATGAAAATGACAAACTCTGGCTCTCGGCCAGTGGAATATCATTATTTGACCCTGTATCTGGTCACGTACAAAGCAATATTGGATCACAAGCTGACTGCGGTGCGGGTCAGGGGGCGTATTTTAAATCACCAGACGGACAGATGTTTTTTGGCAACAGTGGGGGTTATTGTGGATTTTACCCCGATCAAGTAATAGTTGAAAGCCAGCCACCTACGGTAGTGTTCACCGATTTTAGATTGCTCAATCAAAGCGTACTGGTCAGTAATGAACAGACACCTACACCATTAACTAAAGCCATTAATCATGCCAAATCGTTGACCTTGGGTTTTAAAGACAATTTGATGTCATTCGAATTTTCGGCATTGCATTACGGCTACCCCGAAGAAAACCAATTTGCCTATCAGCTTGTCGGTTGGGATAACAATTGGATTGAAACGAGCTACAAAAATAGACGAGCCACTTATACCAATCTGCCCGGGGGGAGTTACACGTTACGCGTTAAAGCCAGTAATGCTCAAGGGGTTTGGAATGAAAAGGGGTTAAGCTTGGCATTGACTATTTCGCCGCCATGGTGGTTAACATGGTGGGCTAAGCTGCTGGCCTTTATTTTGGTTTCTTGTGGTTTGTATGGTCTTTATCAATTACGTGTCAGCATTTTTACTCGCAGAACCTTATTTTTAGAGCAGCAGGTTACTCACCACACCGACAATATTTCGGTGCTTAGTAATGTTGGTAAAGAGATAACTTCCAACCTCGATATGCAAACCATACTCGAAACCGTATATCGCCATGTCAACACACTAATGGACGCCACTATTTTTGGCGTTGGTTTTTATCGCGAGAAAAAACAAGTTATTGAATACCGGCTAGCGATGGAAAGTAATTGTCGATATGACCTCTATAAAAGAGATATGAAAGATAAGAATCAATTTGCGGTATGGTGCATTGAAAACAAAAAACCGATATTGATCAATGATGTTGAAAAGGAATACAGCCAATATATCGATGACCTTGACGGACTGATGATCAGTGGTCGATTGTGTGATGGCGCCGAACCGCAAAGGCCCCATTCAATGATTTATATTCCACTGTTAGTTAACCAAAAAGTGCTTGGTATTATCACAGTTCAAAGCCTTAAAACTGGCGCCTATAGTCCGCATCATATGGACATGTTGCAAACGTTGGCGGCGTACACCGCCACTGCGGTAGAAAATGCCAATGCCTACCGCGAGATTGAATTAATAAATCGTTCGTTAGAACGAATGGTGGCAGAACGAACAGCTGAATTAGAACAATCAAACCAAAGCATTAGAGCATTGAGTGAAATAGGCACTGAAATAAGCTCAACACTTGATTTAACAACGCTATTAAATACCGTTTACAATCACATTAAATCCTTAATGGATGTCGATGTGTTTTGGATAGGCCTATATGAACCCGACAATCGCCGAATTGTTTTCAAGCAAGCAACCGATTGTGAGTTACAAGTGCCGGAGTTTCATCTGTCGATGGAAGACAAAAGGCGTATTGCAGTGTGGTGTATAGAGCATCAAGAACCCGTTATATTTTCCGATTTTTTTCAGGATTACCCTCGCTATTTTGGTCATGTCGAGATCCCCAAGTCTAAAGTAACCAAGCAAATTGAATCATTGATGTATTGGCCACTGATGGTCGCAGGGCACATTGTTGGGGTTATTTCAGTACAAAGTTATCGTAAAAATGCCTATAACGAAAATCAGCAAGAGATGATACATACCTTGGCATCTACCACCGCCATTGCACTAGATAATGCCCATGCTTATCGTGAGGCTGAGGTTCAAAAAGTAGAAGTTGAGCAAAAAAACCGCGAAATATTGGCTACTCAGCAACAATTGGTACAAGTCGAAAAAATGATGTCGTTGGGTATTTTGACGGCCGGTGTGGCGCATGAAATCAACAACCCAAGTAACTTCGTGCGAAATAGTGTGAAAAGCTTAGCGGCAGAGCTGACTGAATTTAGACACTTTTTATTTGAATTGGCAGGTAAAGATGCCGAAGAGGTGATTCTTGAAAGTTTCAGGGAGCGCTTTAAACCCATGTATGAACACCTTAAAACCATTGAAGATGGCGCCGATCGGATTCAAGTGATCGTCAAAGATTTACGTACTTTTACACAACTTGATTCTGCTGATCATAAAATTGTCAGCATCACAGAATGTTTGCAATCAACCATTAACCTAGTACGTACTCAAAACAATACAGAAATTGAATTTATTACGGCGTTTGTCGATGAGCCCGACCTTTTATGTTATCCAGCGCAACTCAATCAAGTGTTTATTAACTTAATAGTTAACGCCTGCGACGCAATCCGAGAGAAAGCTGAGAAGGCGGGTTTTGACAGCCAAGACACAAATGGACAGGTGATTGTCGGTTGTTGTATGAATAATAAATTAATCGAAGTTACTGTCAAAGACGATGGTCAAGGCATGAGTGAAAAGACCAAAACCAAGCTTTTTGAACCGTTTTACACAACTAAAGGGGTTGGTGAGGGGACAGGACTAGGGTTAGCCATTTCTTATGGCATAGTACAAAAACATGATGGCGAATTGACGGTCGAATCTGAAGAGGGAATAGGTTCTATTTTCACTTTGACACTGCCCGTTTAATCCTTTGTAATTAGTCTTGATTCGAAGCAGGGTGTGAGCACTGAGTTCAAACTTATACTCCCCCCTTAATATGCAAAAAAATAACGGCAAAAAATAACACAAAAAAGAGTGCAATGAATAAAGCGATAATCACCGGCATTAAACTCACCCTGCAACCGATTTTAAATGGGTTATGTATCTGCATGTTTGTTTTAGCTGGGCTGCTACTGACAAGCCAAGCCGCGCAGGCATCAAAAGTGGTTTATCAGTTTGATAACTACTCGATTGATCAGGGACTGAACAGTCAATGGGCAATCGAGGTACTGCAAGACAGTCAGGGTTTTATATGGGTGGCGACCCAAACAGGTTTGTTTCGCTTTGACGGTTACGAGTTTAAGGTGTTTTTGAATGACCCCAAAAATGATTCAACATTAGCTAACAATTACGTACAAAGCATATTTGAAGACAACGAAGGCCGCATGTGGGTGGGCACTAATGCCGGTGTGCTGCATCAATACATTCGTCAAACCGACAGTTTCATACGTTACCCTTTTGACCAAGACTACCCCAACACGGTTGCAAGCAATAGTCACATTATGGCGATAAACCAAGGAGATAACGACCATTTGTGGGTTGGTACTTTGGGCGGCGGATTACATCACTTTGATTTGAAACAACAAAAGTTCACCCAATCTTTTACTCACGACCCCCGTGCGGCCAATACCCTCAGTGACGACAGTATCTACGATGTATTACAAGACTCTCAGGGCGTTGTGTGGGTTGCGACCCGCAGCGGAGGCCTCAATCGTTTAGATGTGAACGCCAACAGCTTCAAGCATTACAAACACCAAATCGGCAATCCACTGAGTATCAGCCACAACAAAGTTTATGCCCTAATTGAGGCAGACAAAGGCGATATTTGGGTGGGCACTCGAGGTGGTGGTCTTAACTATTTTAATCGCCAAACCGAAACGTTCAGCCATTACCGCCATGACCCAAACGATTTGAGGAGCCTTAGCAGCGACCGGATATTCTCGCTGATGCAAGATGATAATGGGGTATTATGGGTGGGTACCATTGGTGGGGGGTTAAACCGACTCAAGGATAATGGCAAAGGGTTTATCCGCTATCAACATAATCCAGGAGATAGAAATAGCCTGCCAGATAACGACATTTTTTCAATGGCACAAGACAGCAGCGGGTTGATTTGGTTAGCTACCTTTGGCGAGGGGTTAAGTAAATTCGATCCCAACAGTGCCCGTTTTGGCCGGGTCGAACATCAACCAGACGATATAAACAGCCTCAGCAAAGGGCAAATTCATACAATATTGCAAGACCGTGCGGGAATTTTGTGGATAGGCTCTGATTCAGCATTAGACCGCTATGACCCGGTAAAATCCAAATTCACTCGCTATCAATACCACGCCGATGACCCCACCAGCCTCAAGTCAAATGGTGTATGGTCGTTGTTTGAAGATAGCGAGGGCACTTTGTGGGTTGGCACTCGCACCGAAGGTTTGGTTCGTTTTAACCAAAATGATGGCACATTTACTTACTTTAAAAATTCAGACAGTGACAGCCATAGCTTAAGTGATAATTTTGTCAGTATTATTGCACAAGACCGTTTTGGCGCATTGTGGGTTGGCACCCAACGAGGCTTGAATCGCTATAACAAACTGTCTAAAAACTTTACTCGTTATACTCACGACCCCAACGACCCAACTAGCATTAGTCATAACTACATCAGCCATGTGTATATTGCTGACGATGGCACTTTGTGGATTGCAACCATTGGCGGCGGAATTAACCGCTTTGATTATCAAAAAGAACAGTTTACTCGCTACAAACACGATGCTGACAATACCGATAGCCTCAGTCATAACTCGGTTTATGCGATAACCCAAGACAGCAAAAACAGGTTTTGGATGGGCACCTTAACCGGACTCAACCAGTTCAACCCGGTGACCGGCAAGTTTAAGGTTTACCACGCCAAAAACCCTCTTATCAGTAGCAAGATACAAATGGCCTTCAGCGACAAACTGGGTAAATTGTGGTTGGCAGGTAAAGGGGTTACGCTGTTCGACCCAGACACAGGCATCATGAAAACCGATGTTGCCGGCGAGTCTAAATGCAGCGCTAACGTTGGTGCTTACTTTCAAGCAACTGATGGCAAAATGTATTTTGGTACAGATGGATATTGTGCGTTCTATCCCGAACAGGCCATTATGCCAAGCAAAGCACCAACCTTGGTATTCACCAATTTTCGACTGCTCAATAAAAGCGTGTCTGTCGCTACGCCAACAAAACCAAGCCCTTTAACACAAAGCATCAATACCACTGAATCGATAACCTTGAACCATGAAGAGAATGTATTGGCATTCGAATTTGCCGCGCTGCACTATGTCCAGCCCAAACTAAATCAGTATCAATACAAACTAGAAGGTTTCAACCCTGACTGGATAGACACCGATGCCGACAATCGACACGCAACTTACACCAATCTCTCGGCTGGGCGTTATACGTTCAGGATTAGAGCCAGTAATAATGCAGGGGTTTGGACTACTCAAGACAAAACCATCAAGCTGATTGTATTGCCTGCCCCATGGCACACTTGGTGGGCCTATGCTTTGTATGGTTTGAGTGTGATGGCGGTGATCTTGGCGTTTGTTCGAGTGCAACGACAAAAAGTACGGATTGAGCGCAGCATCAGTCGTCAACTCGAACAAAAAGTGTCAACACGTACAGCCGCTTTAGAGCACTCTAATCAGACCATTACCGCATTAAGTCAGATCAGCACCGAGATAAGCTCGACGCTAGATTTAAACGTGCTGCTCAAAACCGTTTACAACCACATTAAAGAACTGATGGAAGTTGACGTTTTTTTGATTGGCTTGTACGAGCCAGACAATAAACAAATCATGGTTAAGTTAGCGATAGAATGCGATGAATACATGCCGGAGTTTGCCTGTTCGATGGACCAAAAAGGGATGCCTGCGGTTTGGTGTGTTGAGCATCAAAAGCCGATGATTATTGGCGATTATAATCGAGATTTTTCGCATTATTTTGGCGATTTACCAGTGCCCAACCCCGAAGTCGGCGGCCATACTGAGTCGGTAATATATTGGCCATTGACTGTCAGCACGCATATTATTGGTGTGTTGTCGGTGCAGAGTTTTCAAAAAAATGCCTATGACGAACATCAGCAAGACATGATACAAGCGTTAGCATCCACCACCGCCATTGCACTAGACAACGCTAGAGCCTACCGCGAAGTCGAGCAAAAAAGTAGTGAGGTGGAACAACAAAAAGTTGAAGTTGAAGAAAATCACCGACAAATCATGGCGGCGCAACAGCAATTGGTTCAATCCGAAAAAATGGCGTCTTTGGGTACGTTAACCGCAGGCGTGGCGCACGAAATCAACAATCCTACCAACTTTGTACACGCCAGTGCGCATATACTGGCGCAAGATGTGGCGGCATTTGAACAGTTTTTGATAGCGCTGGTGGGAGATGATGCCGAACAGGCGATACTCGACAGTTTCAAACAACAGTTTGAACCGCTATATCAACATATCAGCACCATACAAAACGGCACTGAGCGGATTAAGGCGATTGTTCAGGATTTAAGAATATTCACCCAACTCGATTCTGCCGACAAAAAACTGGCAGATGTCACCGACTGTCTACACTCCACCGTGAAACTGGTGAAAACTCAATACCTTGAAGTCGCAGAATTTGTCATGGATTTTCAACCAGTGCCGCAGTTGCATTGTTATCCCGCGCAGTTAAATCAGGTGTTCATGAACTTAATCGTTAATGCTTGTGATGCTATCGACGAAAAGCGAATACGTACTGGTGCCAGCGCACAGGGGCGAATTGTTATTGGCTGTCGTGAAGTCGGCAAAGTGATTGAAATTACCGTCAAAGACAATGGCGGCGGTATGAGCGAACAAACGCAAATTAAACTATTCGAACCTTTTTACACCACCAAAGATGTTGGCAAAGGTACAGGCCTTGGGTTATCGATATCTTACGGTATTGTACAAAAACATCAGGGCGACCTTGTGGTTGAATCTGAACTGGGGCTTGGCAGTATGTTTACATTGACGTTGCCTGTGATGTGAGTTTTGGAGAAAAAGGATTTCAAACGGACAAATTCATGGGAGTATTATGCGTAGGCTTTGTGAGTTATGTTTTTAATTCTGTTCTTCTTCTTCTAGTTCTGTTTCGCTTCTAGTTTTTGCCTTTCCTTTTGTGAACCGTCGTGTTTGCGTATGAGAATTTCTCTTCGCTCAATTCACCACCAACTTGATAAACCACGCTCATTGATCGTAAAGTCAAAATAGGACCTTCATAGCATTACTGTTGATTAATGAGATATTAAATTAATACTGTCACACTTATGTGTGGCTTTCGCGTTGACATAACCATGTATATACGTACAATAGGTTGGGATTATCCTTACATAAGGACTCCCATGCTTCCCCTGAAAGAACTGCTGCTCGAGATATTGCAAAACTGGCCAGATAAAAGCGCTGATCATTTTAAAGGCCATGAATTTGCCGTACGATTTCGCGAAGTGTTTCCTGTGAGTTTAAAAGCGCATTTTAGTGATCCACTGGGAAATTTACTGGTTCAAAATCATATCGGTTATAGCACTTGGAGCGAAGTACCTTACCTTGCTATCCTCGATAAGCGGCTGACCGAAACGGTAAAAAATAAATTCTTTGTTGCTTATCTGTTTAAGGCCGATGGTTCTGGCGTTTACCTGTCACTGGTTCAAGGAACAACTGAATCCCAAATTGATATTGAGTATACAGCCAATCGGTTGCGCCATGATGTTCCAGGTTTGGAGGCTTGGGGGCTATGCGATATTGATCTGGTGGCGAGTAAGCAACTGGGTAAATCGTGTGAACAAGGCAATATAATTGCCAAATATTATCCTAGTGACAATTTACCTAATGAAGCTATTTTGCAACGAGATTTACAAGATATTTTGACCTTATACAGTAGGGCGCGAGATTTCTATAGAGGCAAAGCTCGCGTTACGCTCAGTGATGACGATGTTGAATCGGTTGATTTGCCCAAACCCTTTATTTTATTGGCGGGAATATCTGGTACTGGCAAAACCCGCTTTGTGCGAGAGCAAGTGCAATTGATGGGCAGCCTCAAAGAAACTTATGCACTGGTATCGGTTAGACCAGACTGGCACGACCCATCTGACTTGCTTGGTTATGTATCAAGACTGGGCAAAGAGGCCGAATATGTCGTTACTGATGTATTGCGGTTTATTGTTCGTGCTTGGAAAGACATTGCTGACAATGGCTTGAGCTTTGAAGATGGTTTACTTGGCTGGGGCGAGGCTGAACATGACGGTAATGGGATTAAACCTCACTGGTTGTGCCTTGATGAAATGAATTTGGCACCTGTAGAACAGTACTTTGCTGATTACCTGTCGGTACTAGAAACGAGGCATTGGGCCAGTGACTTTGAGGTAGACAATGGCGAACCGATTTATCAATGTGAAGCACTACTTAAATCATTAGTTTTTAATCAACTCAGCACCACTGCCAAATTTAAACTCAGAGCAGCATTGGGTTTAGACCAACCCGAGTATGAGAAACTGTGGTTATACTTTGTCGAAAACGGCATACCGTTGCCATTCAATTTGATTGTTGCTGGTACCGTTAACATGGATGATACGACCCACGGTTTTTCTCGCAAAGTCATAGACCGTGCACTAACGCTAGATTTTGGGATGTTTTTCCCTAATCGATTTGATGATTTCTTTAGCCCAAGTTATAAACCCAAGGCGCTAGATTATCCTCGATTGTCACAAGTGAGCAAAGAAGACCTACTCAATATAGAAGCCGACCCAGATGGCAAAAAAAGTATCGACTTTCTTAGCCTAGTTAACGAAGTATTGCTCAATACTCCGTTTGAACTGGCTTATAGGGCATTAAACGAGCTGCTTTTGTCGGTGATTTGTTTTAATCCTGACGATGATTTTGAACTGCAGGCAGTGTGGGATGATTTTATGATGTGTAAGGTATTACCGAGAATTGGTGGTGATGCCCAAAGATTGGATTTTTCTAGTAGTGAAACTATGCCAGGTGACACATTGCTGGCTGCGCTTGAAAATCGTCTCGAAAACTCACTGTCACTCATTTGGAATGGCCCAAGGATAGAACTGTTGTTGGCGGGTAGAAACACTACCGAAGCGCCTAAAACTAACTGTCGTAGCAAGGCCAAACTGGCATGGATGAAAAAACAACTTAGTCAAAGCAGGTATAGCAGTTTCTGGCCATGATAGAAATTTTACTGATTAGAACACCCGATTGGGAGTTGACGATTTTCTCTAATGAAACTGCACATCGTCAAAAACAACTAGCACAAACCTTAAAACTCAGGGGTAAAACCCTGCCAATGTCTTCGGTTAACCTATCCAGAGCACAGCAAGTTGAAGAAGTGGCTGAGCTTGGCCGGACTTATTGTCCGCTGGGTGAATCGCATCAAACGCTGGCATTGTCGCAACTGCTATTTTTTGAAAATACCAATTATCGATTTGAACTGATTTTTACCAAAGAGCAAACTGGGCCTGAGGTTTTACACGACCTACAATATATCAACGATGCTTTTTATTTTGATTGTCGTCACGGTATTTACCGCCTGATTGGGCAATTTAACATGAACAACTTAGTTGGTTGGTTACGGTTGCCGATACGCTACTTTGCAGATGGCAAAAATTGCGAGTTGACGCTGTCGTTTGAAGTGTGGCCGACCAAGATGGA
This sequence comes from uncultured Alteromonadaceae bacterium, assembly GCA_938085045.1. Lineage (GTDB taxonomy): Bacteria > Pseudomonadota > Gammaproteobacteria > Enterobacterales > Alteromonadaceae > JABSOG01. Next base: position 23,946 of record CALKGI010000156.1, on the reverse strand, counting down.
TATGACCACCGATTTGGACTTTATGTACCGAGCCATTGACGAGTTTTATCCGTTATGGCGTTTTTCGATGCCCAAAAAAACAGAGCAACAATTTAAGCGTTCTGACATGTTAAATCAGTCGTTTGGATTAGTATGGATGGCCCAGTTTGAGTCGCTCATCGAGGCAATACAATGGTCAATAAACCGAATACTCAATGCACCGCACAATCGCTTATTGGGCGTGAGTCGCGCCGTTAAGGCCGAACAATTTAAGGGTAAAGTTCCGCCAAAGCGCGAAGAGCAGATTCGCACAGCACAGATTAATGGTGATGCCGATAAGCGCTTTCAAATGACCCAAAAACATCTAGGTGTTGATACGCCTGAAAACCGCTTTATTAAAATGGTGCTCGACACCATACTGGACAATCTGACCCGGTTTTCACAATCTGTTCATCATTACAATCAAACCAAGACCCCACCAAGGTTGTCAGAGGCATTTTTTAATCGTCTTACTCAATGGCGCAGGCCAATCGAAGAACTGCGCAACCATTCACTATTCAAAGCAGTGGGTGCGTTCACCAGCATGAGCCATGAATCATTAGTGCTACAACAAAAAGACGGTTATGCGCAAGTCTATCGAATTTGGCATATGTTGTCGCAACACCTTGAAACTCTTGGCAATGGCGCATCTATATCAATGAAACCCGTAAGCGAAATATATGAGGTATGGTGTTTTCTAGTGCTCAAACAAATGCTGTTGAGTCTGGGTTTTGTTGAGGTCGCAACACCATTTCACCGGGTCAAAAGCGACAATCTGGAGTTACATACACAAGATGGTTATTGCGGTACTTTTAACCTGATTCGCGATGATGGCATTAGTATAAAATTGGCCCATAAGCCTCGGTTTGACGAAAATTCTACCCCGCTACGCACATGGAATTGCACACAAATCCCCGACATATTAATGGAGGTTGGTTTTGCCGATGGTAATGGATTCTACTGGGTATTTGATGCCAAATACCGCATTGAAAGCAAACAAAAACCTGATGGCAAAGACAGAGTACCGCAAGATGCCATCAACCAGTTATATCCCTACAGAGAAGCGTTGTTTTACATGCACGAGTCTGAACAACCCATCAATAAAAGCCGCGCCATCTTCGGTGCATATGCTTTATATCCGGGGTTGTTTAGCAATCAAACGGCAGACAATTGTAGTGAGAATCCCTTTGCTGCTGGTATTGAAGAAACAGGGGTAGGTGCATTCCCATTACTGCCGGGGTCTGCTGGTATTGATGTCAATAATGACAATCAATGGTTTCGCGTATTTTTAACCAAAACGCTTGGTCGAGCGCCTAAAGCTGGCGTGATTGCCAGTGCCGACCGCCAATATGTAGACAGTACATACAGAATTGCCAACAAAGGTTTTAAGCAGACTCACTATAATGATTTATGCCTGATAGCCACCAGTGCAGAGGACTCACGCAAACCCGGTTATTACCAACAATTTCAAGATGGTACGGCAAAATGGTTCCACATGAAAATGCTGGCCACCAAACGTGATGCTATTGACGAATGGGTGGTGATGGAAGAAGTCCGTTATTGTATTGTGGCATCAACAATACTGGGTGAGGGAGAACGTAAGGCGCGCTGGTTATGGTCTGTACGGTCAATTTCAAAAAAATCTCGTTGTGAACTAACCACAGAGCAAACAGGCAAAGCAATCAGTCAATCAAACGAAGCGTATTGGTTGTTTGAACTCGAAAAACCGATTTTACTCGATACCCAGATGGTCGGGTTTGGCGAGGGTCATCATCACATGAAATTGACTTGTCGCTCTGAACTTGCTGATGTTGAGCATTTTGATGATGTGGTTGTTCGGTATCCGGGGATAACATGATTGTCTTGTGAGCTGACATGGGGAGTGTTTTCGTGGCTTTTGACTATGGTCTAACGACTGTTCGTGTTCATCATCCTTGTGATTCAAATATAATAAGTAGACAAATAGGTTATATATACATAGTTTATCTGTCTACTTAGTGACATGTGAATTAATACACCAAATAAGAAACGCCATGAAAAAACCAGTCTTATACTACGTTTACGACCCCATGTGCAGCTGGTGCTGGGGTTATCAATCAACTTGGCAAGTACTCAAAAAACAACTCGAATCGCTAATCGACATACAATACCGAGTCGGCGGTTTAGCCCCTGATAGCGACTCGCCAATGCCTGCTGATATGCAAACATTTCTACAGCAAACTTGGCGTAAAATTAATGAACAATTGGGCACCCAATTTAATCATGACTTTTGGACTCAATGTCAGCCAAGGCGTTCTACGTATCCGGCTTGCAGGGCAGTTTTGATTGCTCGTGAACATGGGCAAGAGCTGCAAATGTACCAGGCCATTCAACAAGCGTATTACCTCAATGCCAAGAACCCTTCTGATATCTCTACATTGGTTGAATTGGCACAAGGGTTAGGGTTGTGTGGTAAAACGTTCGCAGCGCAATTGGTAAGCGCTGAAGTAAACCAGCAATTGCGTGATGAAATCAATGAGGTTCGGCAAATGCCGATTCAGGGCTTTGCGTCATTGGTTTTGATGGTTGATGGGCGGTATATTGCTATTGAGCTCGATTATCAGCATTGGCAAACGAGCTATCAGGCGGTTATGGGCTATTTGCAGCTAACACCAAAGCGGGGCTGAAGCACCCGCCTACAACTAACATCATAAATATCAATGTAATATGGCGTTTAAACACCGGTCACGCACCCTCAAGCAAAGGAATAGTTACATACACAACCACACCGCTGTGTGCACCATTTTTTTGATCATCACCTTCCTCACCATCAGACCAATTTTCGGCGTATATTCTCCCCTGATGAAATTCAGCGATAAGACGAGCAATATACAAACCAATGCCCAAATGGGGCTGCTTTTGCTGAATTTGTGGGCGTAGCGATATCATCGAATCAAATATCCGGTCTTTCATTTCTTCGGGTAACGCTGGGCCAACATTACTGATGCCAAACTTGGCGACGTTCTTCTCTTGCACAGCCGTAACCACAATTGGACAGTCTTTTTGCGAAAACTCAACCGCATTGGTGATCAGCTTATCGAGCAACTGGGCTATGTAATCTGGTGCGCCGTTGACCATCATTGGCTCTTTGGGTAAATCGAGTTTGAAGTCAACTTGCGGATAGGCATATTTATAACCGCCAACACAACCTGATACCACTTCCATTAAATTGAAGACTTCTTTTTCAGCGCTTTGTAGGGTTTGCTCAAGGCGGGTGGCTTCACTCATGTTGGTAATGAGCTTGTTTAACCGGGTAATGCCTTCTTGGGCTCGGTCCATGTAGACTTTGGCATCGTCGGTCATTGGTTGCATCGACAGGTTTTCGAGCGACGAACGCACAACCGCTACCGGGGTGCGCAGTTCGTGCGACAGCCGCGATGACATATTCTCTAAATAGTGGGTATATTGGCCTAATCTGCCGATAATACTCGAAAACGAGCGAGAAAGGTCGCCAATTTCATCTTGTGTGGTCGAGCCTTGAATGAAGCTTTTTATTTTGCCTTGTTCGTCAATCGCCTGTTCGGTTTCGTTGCGCAATTTTCGAATACGGCTAGATATTCTCGAAGCAAACAAAAACAGCGCAAGGGTGCCCATCGTCATTACTGCCAAAATAATGGTAAACAGGTTCTCTAGTGCTTTGTTTCGAAAGGTTCGAATGCCGTTGGTGGTTTCTTCGGCTATCACTGCGCCCATGACTTTGTTGTCTATCCAAATGGGGTAGGCGGCAGAGAGGATCACCGCTTTGCGGTCAGTACTCAATCGCCATTGTGATTTGGGCTGACCGGCAAGCGCTGCGGTTATTTGGCTGCCTTCGAGTTTGGCGACATCATAAAGCTCGTCGAGAAAGTCTTGAGTCGGATGGGTTAGTATTTTGTAGTAAAAAGGCAAAAGTACTTTCTTTTCAAACGATTGCCACAAACCGTTTACGTCAGCATTGTCGTCTGCGGGCAGCTCCCAAAGGCTTGATGAACGAATATCACCGGTTTGAGCCAATACCCTTTGATGTTGATCGACCACCCATAAACGAGCATTTGAATGACCCATACCCTCGATAATACGTTCGATTTCGGGCGATGGAACCAATACAGACCCTAGATTTTTATGGTCGTTTATGTCAGAAGTGCCAATGGTTGCACCTTGTGCCCGGGTGACGTTATTGTCGATATCGCTGATGGCAAAACCAATTTTGGTGCCGAGCATACTAAGCGGAATACGTAATTCAATATTGTATCCTTTGGCGGTTTGTTTCCATTTACCCTGAAGTTTGGGCTCGGGTATGGCCAAAACCGGATTGTCGCTGCCCTGAGCCAATTGGTAACTGTCGAGCCAGCCTGCGGCTTTGTTTGAAATGACATAATGCCTGAATTGACCATCGGGGCTGATCATGGCAATTTTTAAATGATCGTTTGCCATTAGTCGAAGGCTATTTCTGCGGCGATAGACGACGTTATCGTCGGTGACTTCAAAAAAGGCATAAAGGTAATTGTCGAACTTGCCGACCATGTGGGTAAAACTTAAGGTTTGCTTGGAATAAGCTTCGCGATTAATCTCAGCTTTGTTTTCTATTAAATAATCGTCGGCATAAAAGGTGGTGTTGGCGTTGTATTCATCCCAGTCAGAAAGCCTGCCGTCGAGCTGAATAGGCTCATTGATGGGATATGCGTATAAATCGCGGCCTTTAACCACAGATTCTAAAAAGCTGGCTTGTTCATCAAACAATTTGGGGCGTTCGTGCAATGCAGTGGCCAATGCTCGGGCGGTGCCGATTAGGGTTTTTTCTTGACCTTGTTGTAGAAACTTATCCATTTCTTCAACGTATTGATAGCCCAACCAAGGAATGGTAAACAAAAAACCCGATAGTAAAACCAGCTTTGCCCTTAAACCAAACGGTATTCTAAACATGCAAATTATCCATTCCAGCGATATCCCATGCCGTAAACTGTGTCGATACAGTTAAACTCGGGGTCGATTTGGATGAACTTCTTACGAATACGTTTAATGTGTGAGGTGATGGTGCTGTCGTCGACCACAATGCGCGACTCTTGCATTAACTGCTCGCGGTTTTTAACATGCCCCGCGAATTTAGCCAGTGCGTGCACCATCCAAAATTCAGTCACCGTGATTTCTATTGGTTTGCTATCCCACTCAACCGTCATACGATTGGTGTCAATGACCAATTTTCCACAGGTTAATAGGCTGTCAGGGCTTACTGGGTGATCCATAACATCTAAGCGGCGAAACAGCGCAGCAATACGGGCGGTTAAATGGGGCAAGCTGATGTCTTTGGTTAGGTAGTCGTCGGCTCCCATGCGCAGGCCACAAACCGTGTCAAAGTCGTTGTCACGAGCGGTCAAAAAAATAATTGGAATAGTGTCAGACATTGCCCTTAACGATTGGCATAAGCTAAAACCTCCATCTATTTCATCTTCTAAGCCTATATCTATTATGGCCAAATCTGGCAGTCGCACTTTAAAGGCTTCGAGTGCTTGTGGGCGGTTGGCAAAGGCGTGAACTTCATAACCTTGCTTACGTAATACATCGGCGTAGTTTTCACGAATAGCGGCTTCATCTTCAACAATAGCAATGGTACGGCTCATTGTTTTAATCCTTAAAGGTTTGCAATGAACCGACTATACAGCAATTGTTTTGCAAAATAACGGCTAAAAGGCAATTGCCATTTTTATGCCATATTTGATCGCCACATTGTCGTTTTTGCTCCCGTACATTGCCATTTAAAAGCGTTTTAATTACATCATCGAAAACGCAGAGGGGTTTAACAAAAACCTCATTGCAACATCAATTATGAAGTATCAAACGACTCTTAAAATATTAATAGGACACTCAAAATGAAAACCAAATTAATCATCTCAGCCTTGACCTTATCTTTACTCACTTCAACTGTCTCAGCCAATGCAGATGAGCACGCCATGGGCAAATACGAAGAGCAACGTGTTGGCACTGGCATTGGCATGTTCATCGGCACCGTATTAGGCGGTCCGGTCGGTTTGGTTGTTGCCGGTTACATAGGCAATAAAGTGGGCGAGTCTGAAGGCGAAGGCGAAGAGATAGTACAACTACAGCAATCGGTCACTGACACTCACCAAGAATTGGCTAGAGTAAAAGCAGAGCAAGCCCAACAAAACCAATTGGCCCAACAACGAATTGCTGCCATGCAGCAACAATATGTTGACCGTCAAATTCAATATGAACAGCAAATGGCGGCAATGCACAACCGCACTGTTATGGAAAAATCACTCGACGTATCGTTGCAGTTTCGCACCGGTTCAAGTGATATCGAACCTGTTTACCAACAACAACTGGTTGAATTGGCCAAAGTGATGAAAAACCTCAAACAATACAGCCTTGACTTGTCGGGTTATGCCGACCGTCAGGGTGAAGAAAAATTCAATCAAGCATTGTCACAAAGCCGAGCCGATGCCGTTAAAAACTTCTTAGTTAGCCAAGGTATCGACGCATCACGAATCGCCACCAAAGCCTTTGGTGAAAGTCTACCGTTAGAAAATGTACAAACAGCACAATCAGACTTTTTTGACCGTAGAGTCATGATGAAATTGACTCCGGGTACTGCTGCTGTTGCGAAGAATTAATTAGCACCATTTAAGGTGATTTTCAGGCGGTGTTTCGTCCCGCCGGTTCGCCAACCAAACCCCAACACCTACCCACTCACTAACCTATGAGGAGAACAATATTATGAAAATTGCCACCAGTAGGATCACATTTTTGCTGGTGGCACTGTTGCCACTAGTCTTTACATCACCCGCCCCACAAGCGATGGAGAACGTTAGCTTACAAGATGGACAACAAGGGCGCTTAGTGTTTTCAACAGACATCGATGGCGAATATCAACTCGCACCAACCCTTAAAACCGATGTCGCTATGACTATCACTGGCATGATTGCCCGGGTTAAGGTCACTCAACAATTTACCAACCCTTCTGAGCAATGGGTGAATGGTGTTTATACTTTCCCTCTACCCGAAATGTCGGCGGTCGACCATTTAACCATGCACATTGGCGAGCGCACCATACAAGGGCTGATTCAAGAAAAGCAAAAAGCCAAACGAATGTTTCAAAAAGCCAAAAGGCAGGGCAAAAAAGCCAGTTTGGTTGAACAGCACAAACCCAATATATTCTCAAACAACGTGGCTAACATTGGCCCCGACGAAACTGTAATTGTCGAAATAGAATATCAACAAACGCTGGCTTACGACCAAGGTGAATTTAGCATACGCTTCCCTATGGTGGTGGCACCTCGTTACACGCCTAGCAACAAAAAAATTACTGAATTCGAAGGCTCTGGATGGGCAGTTAGCGCTGAACAATTGCCTGACAATACTGCAATTAAGCAGGCTATTGACGACAACAATAACGTCAGCCTTAGCATAACGCTCGAAACCGGTTTTGAATTGGCATCATTGACCAGCGACACGCATCCGTTGGTTGTTAATGAGATCAACGCTCAGCAGTTTGATATTGAACTTGATGACAATGAAACAATCGCTAATAGCGACTTTGTTTTACGCTGGAGACCCGTACCATCAGAAATCCCACAAGGCGCTTTCTTCACCCAACAAAAAGGCAACGACAACTATGCCCTGTTGATGGTGATACCCCCGTACGATGAGGTCGATTTAACCCGATTACTCACCAAAGAAATGGTGTTTGTTATCGACACTTCAGGGTCAATGCACGGCGAGTCGATGGAACAGGCAAGGCGAGCCTTGTTAACTGGGTTAGACAGACTCAACCCGGGTGACCGCTTCAATATTGTAGAATTCAATTCTGTGGCAACTAAGGTTTTTCATACCTCAATGCCAGTATCCCGCGACAACATCAGTCAAGCCAAGCGTTTTGTGCGCGAATTACAAGCACAAGGCGGCACCAACATTGCCGATGCGCTAAATATGTCATTACCCCGAACACTCGACGAATCGATGATAAGACAAGTGGTTTTTATTACCGATGGTAGCGTGAGCAACGAAGAAGAACTGTTTGATATTATTCACAACAATCTTGGCGACAGTCGTTTATTCACCATCGGCATAGGTTCGGCACCCAATAGCCGCTTTATGCGAGGCGCAGCGAGATTTGGTCGGGGGACTTTTACATATATTGGTGCGGTAGAACAGGTGACAGAAAAAATGAACCAATTATTTGAAAAACTCGAATCTCCGGTGCTAAGTGACCTTAAAATCGCCGATAGCAACGGTAACGTGCTCGGTGGTCAAGCTGATTACTGGCCCAACCCAATTGGCGACTTGTATTTAGGCGAACCTATTATAGTTAGCTTGAAGTTGCCACTAGAACAGCAAAACCTATCAATTAGCGGCAAGTTAGCAACACAAGACTGGAATATGGACTTGCCCATCTCAACTGGCGGTAGCGAAAAAGGACTAGATGTACTGTGGGCGAGAAACAAAATAGCCTCTTTGAGTGAGAGCGCCCGCACCCCAATGCAGCGAAAAAATAACGCCATGGCCATCACCGAACTTGGTTTGAAGCACCATTTGGTTACCCGTTATACCAGTTTGATAGCGGTAGATGTAACGCCAACCAAACCTGAGTCTGAGCTGGCAAAAGACACCACAGTTGCCAACCACTTGCCTGATGGCTGGACAAAACACAAACCGCACGGTCAATTGCCAAGAGGCGCTACATCGGCCCAGTTGAATTTGATTATGGGTTTGGTGTTGTTGATGTTGACCTTGTTGTTACGTACTCGCCGCCGAACCTGATAATTACGCTACAAAGGGCCAAACTATGCGAACAGTGACCATAACAATATTGTTCATTTTAAGCCTATGGCAACTAGGGCTGGGCGGTTATATCTACGCTAAAGCTCAAGTTGCACAATGGCTAATGGCAGACGCATGGCAGCAAACATTGGCAGGCAATGTAGACGTAAAACCTTGGAGCTGGGCCGACACTTGGCCCGTATCAAGATTAAAAGTACCAGCGCATGACATTGATGTGTTGGTATTGCAAGGCAGCTCTGGCCGAACACTGGCTTTTGGCCCCGGTCATATGTCTAACACGCCATTGCCGGGCGAAGGTGGCAATAGCGTTATTGGTGGCCATCGCGACACCCATTTTCGTTTTTTGCAGGATGTAAAAGTTGGCGATATTTTAGAAGTTGAAACTGCTGACAATCAGCTGTTACGTTACGAAGTTTTCGCCCGGTCTATTGTCGATCACAACGATACCGAGCAAGTACTAAATCAAGAAGGTATCGAGGAGTTGACCCTAGTTACCTGCTACCCATTTGATGCTATAGCCGCCGGGGGGCCGCTTCGATTTGTTATTGAAGCTAGGCGCCTATCCGAGAGTGGAACACGCTCTGAGGGAAAGCCGGTTTGAGACAGTTTTCGCGGTTTTTTCAGGCGAATAGTTTACCTATTTAACTGGAAAAAGCGCGGAAAGTGGCCAAATCCGGATTTTCCTCAGTCGGGCTTCCATTCTTGGGCAGGCGCCTGGGTTGCTGTAGCGTCAAATCCTCATTTGCTTAAACTAAAAACCTTGTTCTACACTAAATAAAACGTAATGGAAAACAAATATTACATCTTGCGATATATCGCAATTTGTAATATGCTAACCAAATAAGGAAGTGTCATGCGAGTAATCTCACCTAAATTGATCACGCAATCTATGCAAAGACATAATCAATGGAAAGTCGGCCTAAAATTGTGGCTGGATATTTTTAACAGCGCCGGTTTAAGTTTTGAGTCTTCTATATTTATTCGGGATATTTGGCGCTCGGCCAGCAATTGGGATGTTGATAGAATACCAGCGGTAAAACTGAGGGAATGCAGTCGTAAAGGGCCGTTGGATATCTATGTATTTGATGTTCACAAAAACGCATGTCGTATAGTCGCTTGGGGTAGCCCAAGAGCGCATACTTTCTTTGTCAAAGCTGTCTATTCACACGCAGAATACGACAAGTGGTGGAAACAACAGGTTAAATGTTAAACAGGGGATAAAATCATGATGGATAATACGATTAGCGCTGCACAAGCCAGCCAAGGTGGCAGCATGAGCGAAATGTTTGAACAAATGGCACCGTTTGTTCAAAAATATAGTTACAACTTGTCAAAACTAGCGATTTGTTGCAACAGCGCTGTGACAGATGACAACGATTTAGCAGCTCGCATGGCATTAATTGATGAGTTGTTTAGTTATGCTGAAACAGAGAACGACTTACCTGCCATTTTAGCCCATGTGGTGACCAACCGAGTATATGAATATGAGCAAGCAAACCTAGATATTCCCGAGGTTAGTCCTAGTGAAGCTTTGGCTCATTTCATTAGCGAAAATAACCTTAAACAAAAAGATTTGAGTGAGGTGGCAACCCAAAGCATTATTTCTGAAATTTTGCGAGGCAAGCGCAAAATGACTGTTGAACACATCAAAGGGTTTGCGCGTTTTTTTGGGGTGCCAGAACAAACATTTATGGGTTGATGTTTTTTGAGCGAGACTAAACCCTCGCCTACTGCGGGAGAGATATAGGTGGAACAATATTTTCACTGGTTCGATTTACTGGGCGTGGCGGTGTTTGCCGTTTCTGGCACTTTAATGGCCTATCGCAAAAACATGGACGGCTTTGGTGTACTGGTTTTGGCTGCTGTAACCGCTATTGGTGGCGGTACAGTGCGCGATGTCATTCTTGATTTACCAGTGTTTTGGGTAGAAGACCAAAGCTTTTTGATAGCGATTTTCCTCGCGGCCATACTCACAATTTTCTGGTTGCGCTTTCAAACCAAAATTCCTCAAACCCCATTATTGATAGCCGATGCTATTGGGTTGTCATTTTTTGTGGTGATGGGGGCGCAAAAAGCGCTAGAACATGGCTCCACCGCATTGATTGCGATAGTTATGGGCACCATTACTGGCTCATTCGGCGGCCTTATCCGCGATATTATGGCCAATGAAATTCCGCTGGTATTACGTGGCGAACTCTACGCCACAGCGGCAATTGCCGGAGGTATCGTTTACACACAATGCCTCGCTTTTGGCGTCGATGTTTATGCCTCAATGTTTGCTGGCATGATAGTTACCTTGCTTTGTCGTTTGGCAGCAATAAAGTGGAATCTTCACTTTCCAGTATTCAAATCTTAATCACTACAGGCTTATTACTTGATGGATTTCGACTACCAACCCACCTTAAAAGGTGATTTACTAGAACTGCGCCCCATTCTAGCCGATGATTTCTCCGCGCTTTATGAAGTCGCCAAAGATCCACTCATCTGGGCGTTGCACCCTGTAAAAAACCGCCACGAAAAAACTCAATTCGAGATATTCTTTGCTGATGCTTTAACGTCAAAAGCTTTGGTTGTGATTGATGCCAATGATGGTAAGGTGATTGGCTCAACGCGGTTTCATCCGTTTGATATAGATAATAAAACTGTCGAAATAGGTTGGTCTTTTTTAGCAAGGTCACATTGGGGCGGCGCTTATAACCAGCAAATGAAGCGATTGATGCTACAACATGCGTTTAAGTTCGTAGAACGTGTGGTGTTATTAGTTGGTGTTGACAATGCTCGCTCAAAACGGGCAGTAGAGAAAATTGGTGGTATATATGCTGGTACCAGCCCTGATGATGGTGGTAACGACAGCCTGATTTTTGAGATTTGTCGTGACAAAAAATAAGTAAAACAAACAAAACAAATAAAAGTGAGAGATGAATATGACTGATTATTTTTGGTTTTCGGCCTTAGTTGCAGCCAATGGCTTGTTGTTATTTTTGCTAACGGCAAATGTTTCGCGCCATAGAATGAAAAACCAAATCTCTTTGGGTGATGGAGACAACAAAGAACTTCGTAAAGCGATGCGAGCGCATGGTAATAATATCGAGCAGCTGCCAATTTATGCTCTTGTTATATTGGCATTGACGTTTTTAGGTGCTTCAAACACGGTGCTGGCGGGATTAGTTATTGCTTACACCCTTTCAAGAATCATTCACGCCTATGGAATGCTCAATAACAATTTCCCTACTCGAAGGATTGGTATGGCGGTGACGTATTTATTACAACTGATTGCGCCTGTGGTGCTTATTGTTCAAATGATGGGATAATTTTTGTTGTGCATTTAATGCATGACCCAATGAAAAATGCAGCCTATTGGCTGCATTTCAACATTTACCGTAAACTCTCGTTAATCTTCTCTAACGCCACATTACCCGGGCAAAGGTCTTTCTCTGTCAACGAATTCAATGGCTTGCGTACAGTATTAATGATCTCGTGCAGGTCTTGGCTTTGTGGGTCAACATATAATAACCCTGTTAAAATCTCACCACGCTGCGTGGCGTCATTCACTGCCGCCATCGCCGAAAAGCGGTCTTGCGGGTCCCAATCTTGTTTGAGTTTGTTAAACCGCAACACTGAACCATCGTGCATTGTCACCTCAGTTGAGCTGCCCTGTTGGTAGCTGGTGGTGATCTCTTGTTTCATCGGCACAAAATCCACGGTTGACGTTGCTTCTATGTGCTCGCGAACATAGTCATAGTTTTTGGTCGATTTAGGGTTGTTATTAAACGTCACGCAAGGCGAAATCACATCAATAAAGGCAAAGCCTGAATGGGCAATGGCCGCTTTTATTAAAGGTATGAGCTGGTCTTTATCGCCAGAGAAACTACGAGCAACAAAAGTGGCCCCCAACTGTAATGCCATGCTCACTAAATCAATCGGCTCGTATGGGTTCGCAGCGCCTTTTTTACTTTGTGAACCCGTATCGCTGGTGGCCGAATCTTGCCCTTTGGTTAGGCCGTAACACCCATTGTTTTCAACCATATACAGCATGTTAAGGTTACGGCGAACCACATGGCCAAACTGACCGAAGCCAATTGAGGCGGTATCACCATCGCCAGACACACCAATATAAATCAAGTCACGATTGGCCAGATTGGCCCCGGTCGCAACCGAGGGCATTCTGCCGTGCACTGAGTTAAAACCATGGGAGTTGCCCAAAAAGTAGGTCGGTGTTTTCGACGAGCAACCAATGCCCGACAGTTTGGCGACTCGGTGAGGTTCTATAGACAAGTCATAACAGGCTTGAATGATGCCTGCGCTAATGGAGTCGTGACCGCAACCCGCGCACAGTGTCGAAATTGACCCTTCATAATCTTTTTTGGTGAAACCAATGTCATTGACAGGCAGGTTGGGGTGACGAAAGTCAGGTCTTAAATAACTCATATGTTAGTCTCCTGCACTGTTACTTGTGCTGGTTCGCTGCGAATCGGGGTGACATTAGATATCGATAACTGCTGTTTGATTTGCGCGGTTATATAGTTTGCAGTGATTGGCATTCCGTCAAAATTAAGCACCGATGCCAGCACGTTTGGTGCAATACCGCACTCAGTCATTAACAATGTACGCATTTGAGCATCACGGTTTTGTTCAATAACAAACAATTGTTGATGGTTTTTGATGAAAGCATCAACCGCAGCGGTAAATGGAAAGGCGGTTATTCGCATAGCGTCAACGTTAATGCCTTGTTCTGCCAATAATTCCATTGCCTCACAACTTGGCTGGGCACTGGTGCCAAAAAAGATGATACCCACGTTATTGGTGTTCTTTTCTTGATAAAACTGGGGGGCAGGCACATATTGTTTGGCGGTTTCCCATTTTTTTAAGAGCCTGCGCATATTTTCGGCGTAGAGTTCACCGTTTTCGGTGTATACCGCATTTTCATCGCGCGAAGTGCCTCGGGTGAAAAAACTACCTTTGGTGGGATGAGTGCCGGGATACGTTCTAAAACAAATGCCATCGTCGTCGATATCGGCGTAACGACCAAAGCTTTGGGCAGCGTCGAGTTGCTGGGCATTTAACACTTTGCCTCGGTCATATTCGCGTTTGTCATCCCACTGCAATGGTTTTGACATCCAGTCGTTCATGCCAAGGTCTAAATCTGTCATCACAATCACGGGGGTTTGCAGTCTGTCGGCCAAGTCAAATGCATCGGCTGTCATGGTAAAGCAGTCGTGTGGCGTACTTGGAAATAACAAAACCTGCTTGGTATCGCCGTGTGAGGCGTAAGCGCAACTGAGCACATCTGATTGCTGCGTTCGTGTTGGCATTCCGGTTGAAGGCCCGGTGCGCTGCACGTCGATTAATACTGTGGGTATTTCGGCAAAATAAGCCAAACCTAAAAATTCGCTCATCAAAGAAATGCCCGGACCGCTAGTGGCGGTAAAGGCTCGCGCGCCGTTCCAGTTGGCACCTATGGTGACGCCAATGGCCGACAATTCGTCTTCAGCCTGAACAATCGCAAAGGCTTTTTCGCCAGTGCCTGGGTCTATTCGCAAGCGGCTGGCATATTTGCTGAAGCTATCAACCACCGAGGTTGACGGTGTTAATGGATACCAAGCAGCAACCGTAGCACCGGCATAAATCGCGCCTAAGGCGCAGGCCGAATTGCCATCCATAAAGACCGAATCACCGACACTATTTGAGCGTTTCACCCTTACGCCCAGCGGGCAATCGAAGTTATCTTGCGCGTATTGGTGGCCCATTTCGAGCGCATGAACATTGGGGGCGATGAGTTTTTCTTTGCCTCTAAACTGCTCGGTAACCAAATCTTTAAGTACGTTAAAATCGATGTCGAGCAAGGCTGCTAGTGCACCCACGTAAATAACGTTTTTAAACAGCTGGCGTTGACGTGGGTCGGTATATTGCTGCAAACACATATGCGTTAACGGCAGACCAATTTCGTGAACGTCGTTGCGCTGTATTCGTAGGTCTAGTGGTTTGGTGTTGTCATAGATAAAATAACCGCCGGGCACCAGTTCTTTAATGTCGTCTTTCATGCTTTGCGGATTAACACACACCATGATGTCGACGCCACCACGGCGGCCTAGGTGGCCTTTTTCGCTGGCTCTTACTTCATACCACGTGGGCAAGCCTTGAATATTCGACGGAAAAACGTTTTTAGCGCTAACGCCAATGCCCATGCGAAACACCGCTTTGGCAAACATTTGGTTGGCACTGGCAGAGCCGGAGCCGTTAACGTTGGCAAATTTAATGACGAATTCATTAACCGATGAGAGTTTTTTCATTATGCACCTGCCTTAGTCGCGTGAGTTGCATGTGATACGTTGTAAATAAACTTTTGCATATCCCAAGCCGCCGTTGGGCAGCGTTCGGCGCATAGTCCGCAATGTAGGCAAACATCTTCGTCTTTAACTAACGCTCGTTTTGTCTTTAAAGGTTCTGAGACATAAAGGTCTTGCGATAAGTTGTTGGCTGGTGCCAGTAAATTTTGGCGAAGGTCATCTTGCTCATATTTGTCGGTAAAGGTAATGCAATCGGTGGGGCATATGTCCTGACAGGCATCGCATTCTATACAAAGCTTCTCGGTAAATACGGTTTGAACATCGCAGTTAAGGCAGCGCTGCGCTTCTTGCAAGGCAGTATCAAGTGAATAACCCAACTCAACTTCTATTTTACGGTTTTTTAGGGTTTGACTAATATCGGCCTGAGGTACAATGTAACGTACATCGTTAACCACTGGGCTGTCGAAGCTCCATTGGTGTATGCCCATTTTTTGGCTGACCAAAGTGGTGCCGGGTGCTAACCGCTCGGCAACATCTTTACCCTGACAATAATGGTCGATAGACACGGCAGCTTGGTGGCCCTGAGCAACAGCGGTTATCACATTTTCCGGCCCAAACGCCGCATCGCCGCCAAAAAACACCTGCTTAAGAGTCGATTGAAAAGTGACAGGGTCGACCACTGGCATATCCCATTTGTTAAACTCCAGCCCCAAATCGCGTTCAATCCAGGTGAAGCTATTTTGTTGGCCAATAGCAATCAGCACATCGTCACACTCAACCAATATTGGGGTTTCGCCAGTAGAAACTAACTTACGGTTGCCGTCTTTATCATAATGAGCCTCTACTTTGTCGAACTTCATGGCAACTAATTTGCCTGCTTCACAGACAAATGCCATGGGCACATGGTTGTTCAAAAATGGAATACCCTCATGCTTGGCGTCTTCTTTTTCCCATGGTGAGGCTTTCATTTCTTCGAACGGGCTACGTACAATTACGGTGACTTCTTTGCCCCCCAATCGGCGCGAGGTTCGGCAACAATCCATCGCGGTATTGCCGCCCCCCAATACGATGACTTTTTTACCAATTTTCTCGGTATGACCAAATGCCACACTCGACAGCCAATCAATGCCAATGTGAATATTGCTATTGCCTTGGGCACGACCTTCTAGCGTGCTTAGGTCACGGCCACGTGGTGCCCCGGTACCAACAAAAATGGCATCGTAACCTTGGTTAACAATGCCTTTTAGGCTGTCGATATAACAGTCGTAATGGGTGTTTACGCCCATATCTGTAATGTAATCAACCTCTTCGTTTAGTACGGTTTCGGGCAATCTAAAAGAAGGAATTTGGCTGCGCATCATGCCGCCGCCAGCTTTTTGATTGTCATAAAGGTCGATGGTATATCCCAGCGGCATTAAGTCGCGGGCTACCGTTAAAGAGGCAGGGCCTGCGCCAATTAAAGCGATTCGTTTGCCATTTTTCTCGGTTGGGATGTCTGGCATCAAGCTTTTTACGTCTTTTTTATTGTCTGCTGCCACCCGTTTTAAACGGCAAATGGCCACGGGTTCGTCTTCTATTCGTCCGCGCCTGCAAGCAGGTTCGCAAGGCCTGTCGCAGGTTCGCCCTAAAACACCGGGAAAAACATTCGATTGCCAGTTGACCATGTAGGCGGCTGTGTAGTTTTGCGCCGCAATTAGTCGAATGTACTCTGGCACCGGGGTATGGGCAGGGCAGGCATATTGGCAATCGACGACTTTGTGGAAGTATTCCGGGTTAGTGGTATCTGTAGGTTTCAATACGGTGATCCCCAGCTTGGCTGTCAGTTTATGTTATTTATCATAAGCATAGCTGTTAACTATTGGTCCTGCCTAATTGGAAGCTATTTTCAGAATGTTTTGCTTAGTGACAAATTAATTGCTCGACCCGCTTGAGGATAATCACCGGGCACACTGACAGTAGGGTTGTCGGCACTTGGCCCGGGGCTAGGCGCGCGAATGTCGTCATTAAAAATGTTATCGGCTTTTAACTGAACGTCAAAACCGGCAAACACATCCTCAATGTTCAAAGTAAAACCCACATTAGTATAAGCGCTTAAGGGGGCACGGTTATCAAATGGGTTACGGCGTGTTTTGCCAACATGGGTTATTTGGGTGCTGAGTTTAAAGGCATCGCTGATTTTCCAAATCAATTGGCCAAACCATTGTTGGTTTGGCGCATTGCTTTGTTTAACATCGGTTTGTTGCTCTGTTGCCGTTTGGTAAGCGTAATTACCAGTGAACCGTAATTGGCCATTGGGTTGGTAATTCACTTGCATTTCTACCCCATAGCCATTAATTCCGTCTCCATTTTGTGCTGTTCTGGTGGGGGCATCAACATCGGCCTGAAAATCAATTAATTTATCGAGAACAAAACGATAGGTGTTGAGGCTAAGGTGCAAATGCGGGTTCAATTGATAATTAAAAACAGCCTCAAGAGTGTCGATGGTTTCGGGTTTGACATTGGGATTGCCCAGCGATATCGGATTATTGACTGTGTTCAATTGCAAAAAAGAAGGTTTTCTAAAAGCACGGCCATAAAGAAATTTGGTGGTTAAATCGTTGTTTGTTGACCACACCAGTGCCAGGCGTGGGTTGATGGTTGAGCCAAAATCTGAGTAATCGTCAATTCGCACACCGCCAGTAAACTCCCAATCGGCAGCAATTTTGTATTCGTCTTGAATGTAGACAAAATAGCTGTCTCGTCTGTATTCCGGCATAAACACCTCTGGGGTGTCGCTTGCGTCAATAATGTGGCCAATGGGTGAAAAATCAGGATTGAAGTTTTTGGTTTCTTCTACTCGGTAAAGATCTTCAACTCGGTAGCCACCACCTAGGGTGATTCTGTGATTGTTTAAGCCTGCATAGGTAAACGTTGACTGGAGGATTTCGTTTTGTTCAAACGTTTCGGGGCTGCCGACAAAACCGTCAGGAAACGCACCATAAAATGCACCTCTAGGGAATAATAATATATGCTCTTCAATTCGCTGGTTGCTGCGATAGAGTGAGTACTGGTTTTTCATTTTCCAGTGTTGGCTCAGCGAGTGTTGATGATCTAAATTGATCAGTAGTTTTTCGCTACCAGTCTTGCCATGAGGGTCTAGCGCTCTGGCTCCGCCCATGCCAGTACCAACGTTGTCGTGGTCAACAAACCCTACTTTGAGATTAAAGTCGAGGTAATTAAGGTTTACTCTTAAATCTACGCCTCGGTAGCCCACATTGACAGGCCCGGGGGCCAAAGATGCCGAGGGCACATCCAAACCCAGTGCCACACCACCGGCGTCAATATTACTTTGTTCATCCCAATCAATGATTTTTCTGTGACCATCGGTGGTGGTGTACTGGGCACTTAAAGCCATTTTCAAATCACCAGACTGATAGCCCGATTGCGCCCAAACCGACGAATTGTTGAAGCTGCCCCAGTAACCGCCGATTTGGGGTTTGTCAATGTCGTTAAAACCCTTGGTGATTATGTTAATGACACCGGCAAAAGCATCGGCCCCGTGTAATGCAGACCCCGGCCCACGAATGATCTCAATTCGGGCGATTGCCGCGGTGGCAAAACTGCCCCAAACAATTTGCCTGTCGCCGCGTACTACGCTAGATATTGGTGTGCCATCAACCAACACCAGCGTTTGAGCATTGGTTTGGGTGGTAATGCCGCGAATAATAAACTTGGGTGAATACAACTCATTAGAAAGAGAAACATGAACGCCCGGTATGGTATCGAGCACCTGAGCCAAGGTTGTTGCACCTAACAACTTGATATCCTCAGCGGTGATAACTGAGGCTACAGAAGGTGTTGATGCCAGTGTTTTTTCAGTGCCTGTGGCTAGGCTAAACACCTGAACACTGAGCAATTCTTTGAGGGTTAAGTCGTAAACAGATGAAGGCTTAGTTTCTTCTTCGGCCAAAAGGGTGGGGCTTAATAGTGCGCAAGAGACTGCCAAACACAGTGCTATATAGTTGTATTTGTTGATGTTTTTTGTACCCCTAGGTTGTATTGGATTATAGCGTTAGATGAGAGGCGTTCAATGTTGACATATTTTAATTGGCTTGATGGACGTCCATGTAGCTGCGCAGCAGTTTATTGATTCGGGTTTGGTAACCTTTTCCTTGAGATTTGAACCAAGCTAAAACATCAGAATCCACTCTGAGTGTTACCGATTGCTTGCTGGGCACTGTTAGTTGTGCATTTTTAAAAAATTCATCATCCAGCTCTGGTATATCACTGGTGTCAATGTCTTTATCATCTACTTGGGCAAGTCGCTCCCAATCAGTATTGGATGTTTTGTTCATATTGTCGTGCCTCGTGTTTGGTCGCCTTTCGGGCTGAAATAATTCGAATAATATCTCCGATACGCTCTGTATAAACCACCACACCCGTGATGGCATATATTTTACCTATGGCAACCCAGCGTTGTTCACCATAATCTACTCGTTCATCTAGTATTGTCAGCATTGGATGATTAAAAATATCAACAACATCGGCAAAGTCGATACCGTGCTTACGGATGTTAATATTATTTTTTACTGCATCCCATTCAAAGCTCATTGAATTTAGTATGTATTGACATATGTACATACATCTTAGTTTGCTACCAATGACTAGTCAAACTGGCGCGCGATTTTGTTCTCTTTCATAAAGTAAACCTGACCTTGAGTTCGGACGTTTTGCAGGTGTTGGCATAATCGAATTTGGCTAAGTCATCTAAGACCGACGAATCACCTGAGTAATAGACAACATCACATCATTTTGCAGTGAACCGGTAACAATAGCCGTTAACCCTTCAACAGAATCACCTGCCAACATCAAACCATCATTATTACTAACAATATGATTATTGTCGCGTAAAGAGCCAATCAACTGAGACAGAACCTTATTGTCTAAAAACTCTGGTGCCTTAATGCCATGCATGACCGCCAAACGTTTAGCGATGGTTTGAGATTTGTCTTCAAGTGCATTGCGCGACAATTCTTTGTGGTGGCTAATGAGGTTAAGCACTATGGCGTAACGCTGCAAAGTTGTGCTGATGATATTGGCCAACAGTTTGAGCTGGAAATACTGTGATGTTTGTTGCTCAGATGCTCGCAATTCTCCATCATTGTCGAGAATAACCTGCTGTTCTATTAAAGTGTCAATAATGGCTCGGGTGTATTGTTCTAAATCTAATTCACATAAAAACCATTCGTTTTTAAACAACGGATAAAGGCTAGTTACCGTTTCAATTAACTGCTTAACCGTGGTTCTGTCATGCATTAAAACTTGCGCGGCTATTAGGCTGGGCAGGGCAAATATGTGAATGATGTTGTTTCTGTAATAGGTCATTAACACACTTTCTTTTTCGTTTAACGAAATCACTTCGCCAAAGTCATCTTTACTTATATCAACCTTTTTCAATCCAATTACATGCTCGACCAATTGGGCGCCGCTTTGGTCTGGAATGGTCACATGATTGGTGTATCTAGAGTGTCGTTGAATGTTTAAATACAAATCGAGTTGGGTTTCGAGTTCGTCACGGGTCAGAGCATTTTTATCGGCGGCCAGTAGTGATAGGGCGCATAAGGTTGTACCATTTAATGCCGTGGTGTTGTTGATACCTGTCATTAAAGTATCTGCCAACTGGTTGCATACTGGTGTTAACCACTGCGGTTTTTGAATTTCGCTGCTATTAATGTGCTCTTTCCATTGTGGCGCATTGTTGTTGAGGTAATCGTTAAGCGACACCGGCTCGCCAAAATTGACATAACCGTGGCCGTAATCCCGTAAGTTTCTAAGTGCCTTTAAAATGCCAAACACCGACTCGGTTTTTTTGGTGCCACCTTTAAGCTCTTTTAAATAAGTGGTGACCTCCATGACATGCTCGTATCCCAAATAAACGGGCACAAATGTCACTGGCCGGTCGATGCCGCGTAACATTGCCTGAATAGTCATCGCAATCATGCCGGTTTTGGGCGGTAACAAACGACCAGTACGACTGCGGCCGCCTTCGGTAAAGTACTTAACCGAATACCCTTTCATAAATAACTGACCCAAGTATTCGCGAAAAATCGTCGCGTACATTTTGCTGCCTTTAAAGCTGCGGCGCAAAAAGAAAGCCCCGCCACGGCGTAAAACTGGACCTACCGGGCCAAAGTTTAAATTAATGCCAGCAGCGATATGCGGAGGCACCAAACCTTGATTGTAAATCACGTACGACAACAACAAATAATCCATATGGCTACGATGGCATGGCACATAAATAATCTCATGCCCTTGTTGGGCAAGCGTGCGAACTACCTCGGCGTTATTGACTTCAATACCGCTGTACAACTTATTCCATAACCAAGCTAAAAACCGATTGGCCACACGTACGTATGACTCGCGATAATCAGCGGCAATTTCGTCGAGTAACTTTTTGGCTTCTTTTTTTACGGCAGCTTTGTCTTTGTTTGTGGTGGTGACCTCTTCGTTAATGGCCGATTTAACTGATGGTGCCGAAAGCACGCTGTTAAACATCTGTTCGCGGCTCCACAACCGAGGGCCGGTAGCGGTGAGTTTTTGGCGGTGAAAATGAAAGCGCGCAACGCGCATTAGTTTGTGTCCTGCGTATTCGTCTGCGCCATGTTTGTCGACCATATAACGAATTGAAACCGGACGGCTATAGCGGATAAAATTGGCGCGTCCTGAGAACAACACGATGAAAAACTTACGTAACCAGCTGGGTGATTCACTGTCGGCGATGATTGATTGTAAGTCGGCTTTTTCTTTGCCCGGTGCCCGGCCCCAGCAAATAGTAATAGGAATAAGCTGAGCGTCGAGGGTTTTATCTTGTTGATGGGCGCTGAGTATTTGCGCACCTATTTCTAATGCATTAGTTTTTGAAGCCTTGCCAAACAACAAAGGTTTGGGTTTTTCGATGCATACCAGCGTTTGAATAGGTTGTTTGTTGATGAGCGTTGTTTTATAAGGGTTAGGCATCCCTAATTTTTTGCAAGCCCGACCAATGGCAAATTTGTCGGTAAATGAGTCGGTTTTTATGACATAAAAAATGGGTCTGCTGGGGTCAATTTCAAGCTCGTCGATGACATGATCTGGGACGATTTTTGACTTCATCAAAAACGACATTGGGGCATTGAAAAATGATTTGAGCAGTTGGGCAAATTTAGGCATGGTTTCTCATTGGCTGCAATCGGTCGGCACGAGTAGCATACTCGGGGATGGCCAGATTTACAAAACGTTTTGTGGTAAGACAAAGAACAATTAAAATATATATTTGCATATTTTCTCTCACTGTATATACTGACAGTTAACGATACTGTATGGAAGAACAGCCATGAGACCCCTAACGAAAAGACAGTCTGAAATTCTCGAATTAATTCGAGATAACATCATCAATACTGGTATGCCGCCCACAAGGGCAGAGATAGCAAAAATACTTGGGTTTAAATCACCTAACGCCGCTGAAGAACACCTAAAAGCGCTGGCAAAAAAAGGCGTCATCGAAATATTACCGGGCACCTCGCGGGGTATTCGCTTAATAGGGGATGCTGTTGATGAAGGGCTGCCATTAATAGGGCAGGTTGCCGCAGGTGAGCCAATATTGGCCACAGAGAATGTCGAAAGCCATTATAAAGTCGACCCATCTTTGTTTCACCCAAGTGCCGACTATTTGCTAAAAGTTAACGGCGAGAGTATGAAAGACATTGGCATACTCAATGGCGATTTACTGGCTGTTCATAGTGCCCAAAGAGCTGAAAACGGACAAGTGGTTGTTGCCCGTGTTGAAGACGATGTAACGGTTAAGCGGTTCAAGCAAGAAGGCAACATGGTTTACCTTCAGGCCGAAAATGATGCTTTTGATACCATAAAGGTCGACTTGAACGAAAAACCTTTTGCCATAGAAGGTTTGGCGGTAGGGGTTATACGCAGTTCTGATTGGATGTAAGCGCTGTCGTTTGGGCGTGTAGGGGGCGTTTTGAGCCTGTAATTAAATCGTACCCCCTGTACGTCCTTTTGTCGCATGCATTCGATGCTTTGATTTTTTGGGGCGATTTATTATTCAGCCTCTGCCAGTCCTGCTAAAAAAGCAGCAATAGCACCCATACCGGTTACCGAAACTCCTGCTTCACTCTCTGCCTGAGAATTATAATTAGTGTTAGTATTTATGTCGTAAGCAAAGACTTCACCTGCCTTGTTTTTAATGATCTCAATACCTGCGACTTCTATACCATTGGCGGCTATACATTGTTCTAATTGCTTGATGATAGGGTGGTTGTCGTATTCATTAGTGATTTTAAATTTATTGGTTGGCTGTTCGCCCACCGGACAAAAGCTGTCATCTATGGCGCAAACATCTGCTGGGCATAATTCAAAACCTTGCTCGGTGTTGACGTTAACGGCATAAATAAACTTACCGCCGACGAATTCACAACGGGTGATAAACTTTTCTTGTGGCTCAATATACTGTTGCAACAACCAAGTGCCGTCGAGTGGCTCTTCGTAGTCGGCAGATTCAATATAAGTTTCGAGCGCCTGCTGTGTTTGTAACAATTGCACGCCTAGGCCTTTACCGCCACGGTTGGGTTTAAGAATTAGTGGCCATTGATTAAAATCTTTGGCCGATGCCACAAGATGTTCTTTACCAACCACAGGGCGAGTTGCTGGGGTTTTAACGCCAGCTTGTTGTAAGGCGGAGTATTGAGATATTTTACAAATCTCTAAATACAATGCGCCAGTATTATTAACTACCCGGCGGCCGTTATTTTCAAGCCAAGTCAACGCCATTCTGGCCAATTCTGGGGCGAATCTG
>CALKGI010000155.1 GCA_938085045.1 uncultured Alteromonadaceae bacterium | reverse complement strand
GGTCGCTCACCTGCTACCTTTAATTGAACAAACTCAAGAACAACTGCGAATTATTCCCGGCATTCAGGTTGTTGGTTCACAGCAGTGGTTTGAGCGCTATCAGGTCAAAACCATCTTTGACCCTACCTCAGAACAACTGGCACACATCCCATATACTGAAGCGTTTTTCACCCTTATTGGCACCACCATTATGCGTCGCTGGTTTGCTTTGACACACCAGCGAGTAAAAGTCATTGCGCTTGATTGTGACAATACCTTATGGGAAGGCATTATTGGTGAAGACGGCGTTGATGGTATTGCACTGGATGAGAATTTTCTTGGATTGCAACGTTTTATGATAAAGCAACATCAAAGTGGCGTGTTATTGTGCCTATGCAGTAAAAACGATGCTCGGGCTGTTGAAGAATATTTTGAACAGCGTGACGACAGCGAATTGCGCCAAGAACATATAGTCGCTAAAAAAGTCAATTGGTCGGCCAAATCTAAAAATATTCGCGAATTATCACAAGATCTTAATTTGGGGGTCGATTCATTTGTGTTTATCGACGATAACCCAATTGAAATAGAGGAGGTAGCAGTTCACTTGCCTGACGTTCAGGGTTTTGTGCTACCAAAAAACAAAAACGATTTTGCCACGTTTTTAAATCACCTATGGTTATTAGACATTCACAAAACCACCAAAGAAGATGAGCACCGCGCACAAATGTACTGTGAAGAAATGCAACGAGTGGCATTGCAGAGCAAACAAGGTGGGGGGTTTATTGATTTTATTCACGGCTTGCAGTTAGAAATAGATATTCACCCAATAGTCAGCAGCGAAATACCAAGAACCTCACAGCTAACCAACCGCACCAATCAATTTAACTTCACAACCAAACGGCGCACCGAATTCGAAATATCTGCACTTTGTCGTTCACCCGACAGCTACATTTGGGTGGTTTGCGTCAAAGACCGCTTTGGTGATTATGGCTTGGTTGGGGTGATGATTGGACATCTAGGCGAGCAATATTTTGAGTTAGACAGTTTATTGCTCAGTTGCCGCGCACTTGGACGAGGCATTGAACACCGCATGATCGCCTTTTTGGCTGAACAGGCCAAATCTTTGAATATGCAACAGCTCAAACTCGACGCTATTGTAACCGAGCGCAATACCCCCGCTTTGACTTTTTTCAAAGAGTTAGGAGAAGTTCAATCTGGGCCAGATGATATATTGACTATTATAGTCGACGTTGAAGATGCTCAAACCACGACCTTAACAACCGACAACTTAGAAATTAAACCAACTGAGGAAAGTGAGGAAAATCAAACCACCACAAAAATGCCTAAAAGCCAACCTCGGTTAGTCGGTGCAGCAAAGCTAGGCTACCTCGCCCAGCGGATGACCACCATTGACGACATAATGAAAGAGCTCGAAATTGGTCACAGAGCCAAGTTAGCTCTTAACCAACAGGCCCCACAAAACCACGCCTTGAGTGCGATTTATGCGCAAATGCTCAACGTAACTAAAGCCAGACCAGAGCTTAACTTTTTTGCCGCTGGCGGCTCATCGCTCGACGTGGTACGACTGCTATCATCAGTGCAATCAAATTTTAACAAGCTGGTATCGATTGAGGATTTCGTTAAAGAACCAACACTTGCAGGCTTACAACGATTATTGGCCAATAGCGAGGTAATCGAAGAGCAAAGCCTACAAACCTTAATCAATAAAGACATGGAATTAGACCCTACCTTATCACCACCAGAAGGTGAATTGACTGAACAGCAATTAAATGACCCCACACATGTATTATTAACAGGTGCTACGGGATTTCTCGGCTCGAATTTACTCAATGAGTTACTACGGACAACCAATGCAACAATACATTGTTTGGTGCGCAGCGATTCTCAAAGCGGCGCCAAAAAGCGGGTATTGCAAACGTTTAAGAAATACCAAATTTTGTGGTCGCCACGTTGGGTCGACCGAGTAGTATTTCATTCAGGTGATTTAGGCGAAAATAATCTAGGATTGTCTGACCCAAGTTATGCAATGCTCTGTGAACAAGTCGATAGCATTTATCACTGCGCCGCCTATGTAAACTTTATATTGCCATACGAACAAACCCGAAAAACCAACGTGAAGGGCACCATGGGTATTTTGCGTTTTGTCGCCCAAGATAAGCTTAAAGTATTGCATTACGTATCAACGCTTGGGGTGTTGTACAACATAAAAAACCTCAACAAACCTGAATTACTTGAAGACACCAATGTGTTTCAACCTGCTGAGCTGCCTACAGGTTATCAGCAAACCAAATTTGTTGCCGAACGATTGGTAGTACGCGCCCAAGAACGTGGTTTTCCAATAATAATTTACCGCCCGGGCACCATTGCCAGCCATTCAAAAACGGGGGCTTTTAACCCACTGGACTTATGGGCGATGTTAATGGGTGCAATTTTTGAACTTAAAGCCCTACCGCCAATCAACAACATTGACTTGATGCCAGTGGATTACATGGCTAAAACCATTAAAAAGCTGTCGGTTAGTAGCAACAATATCGGCAGAATTTTTCACCTATCACATCCACAGCCACTGGCGTTGAATACGATCACTCAGTGGTATCGCTGGGCCGGGTTTAATCTGACTTTTCCGAGTCTTGACGACTGGTTTGCTCAGCTTCACCAATTCATTAAAGACAATCCTCAAAGTCCTATAGCCGACCTTGAACCCATAGTCACCAATGAAAAGGAGTCGGCCCACAACCTGTTGCGACTTATATTAGGTGGGCCAAAAGTATCGACCAAAAATACCGTCGAAGCCCTATCTAAAACCGATTACACCATTCCTAAAGTTACCCGAGAAGTGATGTCGATGTACTACGATGTTTTTTGCGAGAAACAATGGATAGACCGCGCCGACCCAAACATCCTCAAAGCCGAAGAGCATTTAATGTGGTTCAAAGAACGCATGAGTGGTTATTGTGCTGCGCCATACGTAAAAGAGCTCAACAATAGTCATAACGACGAATGCAAAGACTTGATAACACTAGATGACGAACCACAAGATCTTTACGACATCGCTTATCAACTAGGTAAACAGGCCGACCAAATACTTGAAATCGACATCATGTGTTATATCGAAAACCTCTATCAACTGACCAAAGACCGCATTGTACGTTTGACCGGACAGGTTAATTGCCCGCTGTTGCATCCAACCCCATTAGAAATAACCCATGGCACTTTAAAACTGAGCCCTTATAACGGTGTAAACGCCATGGACCCAGAAAAGCTTCTGTTCATACAATATAAGATGGACTTAATAGACAGTGATGGGCAGGTTTACCATATGCATGGAACCAAGTTTATAGAGACAAACTTTGAGTTTTGGCAACATGTCAGTACGCTTAATGTTCAAATTCGCGATGACGAGGGTCATCATTTACTCACTGGACGCATCAATATTCCTGCCGGAGTTTACACCGAAGACCAGATCCACGGTATTCAGGTAAACCCCAAAGTGCCGAAAAAAGAGCGCTTTGCGATGAAATTGTCGTGGTTGGCGTTTTTAGGGGCCAATGTTGGTGGCCAGTATTTAAAAGTTGCACTGCGCCAAGGGCTGCAGTTCTTCGGCAAAATGTAAGGATATGCTGATGAAGTCAAAACAACACCAGCCCAGTCCCCGCAAACTAGTTAAATCACTTTCGTCGGTTCCATATGGTGTTCCCGGCGTAACGCCTATAACCTATGACTTTAACAGCAAAGACGGACTGAAATTGAAGCTGACCCGTTTTTGCACAGAGCCTGCCAAACAAGTGGTTTTATTGGCGCATGGGTTGGCCAGTTCAAGCCTAAAATTTGGTTTAGGCGAACACGAAAACCTTATCACTTACCTGCACAACCACGGTTGGACCGACGTTTGGTGTTTAGACAACCGCACCAGCAGCCTTTTGCCTCACAACACCAGCGCGACCCAATGGAACTTTGATGATTTAGTGCTTAACGATGTACCAGCGGCCATGGCCGCATTACGAGAATTAGTCGATGACAAACCCATTCACGTTTTGGCTCATTGTATCGGCGGGTTGATGTTTTCGATGGCGTTGGCCGCAGGTGTTGAGCGAGATTTAAAAAGTTATACTTCATTGTCGCTGTCGTTGTGCACTCGTTTACCTGCAATATCAAATGCTAAACTGTTGTTTTTATCAGATATTATGCGTGAACGGTTCAATATGAACTACTTACCCATCGACGTTAACGATGTCGGCATGATATCAAAAGCAGGCGCAATTTTTGCAACCGCTGGCCTCACCCGCCACGAATGCCAAAGTCCCACTTGTCATATGCTTAACTTTGCGATGGGTGATACTTCATCAGCATTATTTGACCATACCCATTTAGACGCCATCACTCACAGCCGGCTCACTGATTTTTTTGGCCCGGTACCACTGTGTTATTTCCCCCACTTAAGAAAAATGTTGTTGTCAGGCGTAGCCGTCAAATTTGATTCAAACAATGCTCAATATGCCGCCCTGCCCGATAATTATTTTGCAAGCGCAGGCAGCATACAAACACCTATGCATCTAGTCAGTGGAACAGAAAACAAATTGTGGTTAGACTCAACCTCCATGTGTTACGACATGCTCATGGACTATCACCCACACCTGAACGTGAAACAAACTTTGATACCCCAATACGGTCACATGGACATCATCATTGGCAAGCATGCTGCCATCGATACATTCCCACAAATAGTGGCGTTTTTAGACGAAAATACCTGAGCGACATTGAGCCAAATACACCGGGTTGTTGCAATTTCAAGCAAACAAAACAATTTGCACCAGTTATGTGATACAAGCATTGCATTTTAAAAAAAAGCCGTTAATATACGCGCATCGGTCGGTATGTGGCGCAGTTTGGTAGCGCACTGTCATGGGGTGTCAGGGGTCGAAGGTTCAAATCCTTTCATACCGACCAACTAAAATTTTAACCACGTTACTACACTCACCCAGTAGTAAAACCAGCGGTTAAAATCACAATGCGCCCGTAGCTCAGTCTGGTTAGAGCGCCGCCTTGACATGGCGGAGGTCGGTGATTCGAGTTCACTCGGGCGCACCATTCTTGTTGTTTTATTCTCTTATTTTAAAAAATTCATACATCGATAAATGTTAATGCGTTCACTCGTTATTTTTATATATGCTATAAAATAACAAAGCCTGTAACAAACAGCTGTGTCATGCTCACAAACCTAAACCTTTCAACAATCCAAATAGCCAGATTTATCCTCGGCTTTAGTTGGTTGTATCATGGTATTTTCCCCAAACTTGTTCACATCGCTCCGTTAGAAAAGGCGATGACCGCCAGCATTGGATTGCCTGATGATGCCTCTTATTGGATCACAAAATCAGCAGGTGTTGGGGAGGTGATATTTGGCTTGGTATTGCTGTATTTCTATCAATCTAGATTTGTGCAGATTTTGAATATTATGGCGATGGTAGGGCTTTTAGTTTTTGTGGCCGTCTTTTTGCCTCACGTTTTATTTGAGGCATTTAATCCAGTCACAACCAATATTGCGTTAATTGGCTTTAGTTTGATTTTATTAACTGATTTGAACAAAAACCAGCCCCGAAATGCAGACCAAACGTCAAAGTGATTCATTTTCGAAGGCGCACATAAATTCGTTCTACCTGTCACCCTCTAGTGCTTAGGTTTAAGGCCACGTAAGCCCTAAAATCAACCTACAAGATAATATCGTGTCCGGCAACGTCTGCCTTGGCGCTCAAATAAGGTTTATTGTGAATATTGCAATGCACACTAGTGTTGCGTCTTTCAAGCACTGTGATGCCATTTTCTTCTAATTGTCGTTGTTTGTCGGTGTTGTTCGACAACAAATACAATTGTTCGGTTTTCAATGCTTTAAGCATTTGCGCCGCAGCGGTGTAATCGCGCAGGTCTTCGCCAAAGCCTAAGTGGTTATTGGCTTCATATGTATTCTGACCTTCGGCTTGTAACTGGTAGGCGTCGAGTTTGTTATACAATCCAATGCCTCGACCTTCTTGGCGCAAATACAACAATAACCCACCGTGTTGGTAAATGCGTTGCATAGCTTCGTCTAGTTGTGGGCCGCAATCACATTTTTGTGAAGCAAATACATCACCGGTCAAACATTCTGAATGCAGGCGAACCAAGGGGATTTCGACATTTTGCCAATCACCTAAACCAATGGCTAGATGTTCGCGGTTGTCGGATACATCATGAAAAGAAATGAAACTTGCAGGTTTTTCAAACCCATCCAGAGGAATTTGCACTATATTGCGCACCGTACACGGCTTTGCACTGCGCTGTTGTGGATCGCGTGCCTCTACGCACGGCTTATCATCCTTCATGCTGTTCTCCGGGTATTCGATTGATACTGATGAGCCGTTATATGGAGGCGATTGGTGTCAATTAAAAGGGGGGTTTAGGATTATTTACGCCAAAGCCTGCTTTAATTTAGCCTTCCCATTTATAGCCCAAACCGTAAACAGACTTTATCAACTCTTCTTCACATTCAATCACCGCTAACTTTTTGCGCAGTTTTTTGATGTGGCTATCGATGGTTCGGCCACTAACCACCCGGTGGTCGCTGTACATGTTGTTCATCAGTTGTTCGCGACTAAAAATATGTCCCGGCTCTTTATGAAGTTTGTCTAATAGCTGAAATTCTATCGCGGTCAGCTCAATCAATTGGCCGTTGTACTGCACCTGACAACGAGATTCGTCTAATATCAGCTTTTCACTTTGAGGTTCTATTTGGTTTTGGCTTCGCCTTAACACGGCTTTAACTCGGGCAACCACTTCGCGTGGGCTAAAGGGTTTGCAAATGTAGTCGTCGGCACCAATTTCGAGCCCTAATAGTCGGTCTATTTCGTCAACTCGGGCGGTCACCATCAATATTGGGGTGTTGGTGAAAATTCGCAGCTCTTTGCAAATTTCCATACCATCTTTACCCGGTAGCATTAAATCTAAAATAACTGCATCAGGTGAGTTCTGCTTAACCCAATCGACCACAGCCAATCCTTCGTGCAGACATGACACGTCATATCCAGCGTTTTGTAAATAATCGCTGAGCACTTTGGCCAGCTTGACTTCGTCTTCGACAATTAATATATGCTGTTGTGTCATATTGCTCTTCTCATTTTGCTCTTTTAGTATTGCTGTGTTTAAACTGTCTTAAGCTCAATCACCACGGCCAAACCGCCTATCGCTGATTTTTGTGCACTAATGGTACCTTCGTGTGCCTCTACAATCTGCTTGCAAATCGCCAGCCCCAAGCCAGAACCACCAGTCTTACGATTGCGCGAATCATCAACCCGATACAGGTGTTCAAATAGGTTAGCCAAATGTTCGCCGGGCACACCTTTGCCGTTATCTTCTATGGTCAGTATTAAACCGCCCTCTTTGCCCTGTAGGGTTAAGTTAACCCGACCATTGATTTCGCTTTCTATTTCGCTCTTTGGGTCAATACCAGTATTGATGTATTTGGCACAGTTGACCATGATATTGTTGAATAACTGGCATAGTCGGTCGGCATCAGCCCAAATTATCATTGGATGATCAGGTAATTGATGGGTCAGCTGGATATTCGATTTGCTTAAAATCTGCTGAAACTGGCTCAGTTCGTCTTCAATTAATTCAACCAAATCAAACTCTTCTTTGCGATATTTCATGCCGCCAATGTCTGCCGAGGTCAATTCGTATAAGTCTTCTACCAATCGCTGTAACCTTTGTACTTCTTGATGAGATGAACTAACGTGCGCCAAATCAAGCGACCGTACACCATCAATTACCGCTTCCATTTCGCCTTTCATTACGGCGATAGGGGTGCGTAATTCGTGAGATATATTGGCAATCCAGCGCCTACGGGCAGAATCATTTTTCTCTAAGGTCATCGCCAACTCGTTCACATCTCGGCTTAAATGGCCCAATTCATCGTTGCGTTTTAGAGTGACCCTAGTTTTATAGTCCCCCTTGGCCAGCTGATTCATGCCTTGTGCTAATCGTTTAATGGGGTCTACTAAATTTCGCGCCAATGGCATGGCCATCAATATGGTCAGGCCAATCAGTAGTAAGCTGATGATAATAAAAGCGGTGCGCTGTTGTTCTAACAAGCTCAGCTCGTATCCCGCAGTAATGCCCAATCGTCTGGGGATCACCAACCAACCCACAGTTTTCTCTTCAACTTCAATGGGTAGCCACTGATCATTTTCATTTGCCTCGGGGTGGCCCACTAAATACGCTCGATTATGGTCAAATAGGGATAAATCTGTAGGTCTTTCATTTGGCCTATGCCCCGGACCATCACCGGGACCAGGACCACGTCTAAAACCACCATCACGATAGCCTTCCCTGTGCGGAGGCGGTCGTCTATCTCCACTGTTTTCTAAACGTCGACGCGGTGACTGGTCGTCAAATTCCCCGCCTGCTTCTTGTTCTTCTGGACGCCGGAGCCCATGATGGCGCAATGGCCTTAGCCTACCAAAGTTGTGTTCTTTGTCGACGATGTTGTCACGAAACAAGTTATGAAACAGCCGATGTTTATCATCAATCCAGTCCCAGTTGTTTTGCTCTTGATAGCGGTTTTTCAACACT
Organism: uncultured Alteromonadaceae bacterium; assembly: GCA_938085045.1. Classification (GTDB taxonomy): domain Bacteria; phylum Pseudomonadota; class Gammaproteobacteria; order Enterobacterales; family Alteromonadaceae; genus JABSOG01. Next base: position 12,099 of record CALKGI010000155.1, on the reverse strand, counting down.
TCAACAAAAGGGGCGATATTATCCCGCTCTTTGGTGTTGATAAATTCAAGTAAACCTTTGGTTAGGCTCCACTGCATCAGAAAAAACATCAACGCAACCAAACTAATACCGGCCAATAGAAAAGCGGCAAAAAGTTTATTTTGAATTCGCATTGTAGGAGTATCCAATTGCAGGTGTATGAGGGGTTGGCCGCTATAATGACCCAATTTGACCCGCTTGTTAATGGCCTACTGGGCAAAATATACAAATTCACAGATATTTGCACATTGTAATGAACTTGTTTATACAAATTATCTTTCAGAACTTTTGTTACAGGGTTATATGCGAATGATTGACTTGGGCTATGGCAAAAAGCGGCAAGTTCTGGCATTCTAAGCGGCTGTAATAAAATCCCCTTCTCGCGGCTATTTTTAAGGTGCTTTGCCTACCGCTGGGGTCTTTGGAAATGGTAAAGAAACTATGCGTTTATTTGATATTTTGGCGGTGCTGTACGAGCCGGTAAACCCACTTGATAACCATGAGCATTTGCTCAGTTATGTTGAACCAAAACTCAACGAAGACGGCACGTGTCCGATTTTTAAAGAGGCTGGTGATATCTATAATCTGATCCAATACGCCGACTCTCCCGAGCAGCGCTCGAATCTGCTCGATATGGTCACTCGGCTTAACCGTTTGGTGCGCTGGATCCATTTGAAAACCGATGTTATGTGGTTTGGTATTTATTTGTGCCACGGTAACAAATTGGTTAAGTATGTTTATACTGGCGCCATGTCAAAAGCTGAATTTCCTATTGCTCCAGAATACCTCGAAAAATCAATTAATACTCGGGTGATAATAGAACGCCAACATTACTATATTCCAGATGTAGAAAAGCACACAGGCCCTTATTATCGATGTGACGCCAAAGTACAATCAGAGTTATGCTGTCCAATATTCGATCCTGAAGGGGATGTGATAGGGATTTTTGACTGTGAAGATCACCGTAAACATTTCTTTGATGAGAAAGTAGAATTTATTCGTACCAAGGTGAAAAAAGCGATTGAGATATTCTTAGAAGACCATCCGTATATCACCCACCTAGGCTATTCGCATTTTAGACCTGCTGAATATAACCCAGTAGCTTAAAACGAAACCTCAGCACCAATCGCTAAATCAAGTTCAGCAATGGCAATCAGGTATCGGCTCAGCGCCGATACTCGGCTGGTTTTGGTTTGGGTTAACAAATCTTGAGCATCTAATACATCGTTAGAGCTACCTAATTGTTCTTTATAACGAATTTGACTCACTCTGAAGTTTTCTTCTGCCTGTTTTAAGGCCTGCTCAGATACAGTCAAACTCTTTTTGCTTTCCATCACGGTTAAGTAGGCACTTTGCACTTCTGACAAGATAATTGAGCGCTGTTGCTGTAATGTCAGGTTTTGCACCTGCAAGCGAGCATCTGCGGCATTAATTTCTTTGTTGGTTTGACCCCACTGCCAAAAATTCCAGCTTAAGTTCAATGACGCAACCGTTTCGGTGGCAGCCCGGTCGTAATCAAAATGTCGCGATGTAGCCCCTGTACTCAAACTGAAATTAACTGAAGGTTTGAGTTTTGATTCGGCGATGTCACGGTCTTTTTTGGCCAATTCGACATCAATTTTGCCCTGTTTTAGTTCGAGTCGATTGTTTATTGCCTGTTTTAATAAACCATTAAAAGGTTTTTCAAACGCCTGCCACGTCATTTCACCTTTAGCCTCTAATGGCAGGGTTACCGGACGATTAAGCAGTAAGTTAATGGCAGATTTAGCCAAGGTTAAACGGTTGTTCGCGGCAAATAAATCTTGCTCGCCACGAGACACTCGAACATGTGCCTGCAACACATCGTTACGCCAGATTTTGCCACTTTCATAAAAGGCTTCGGCATTTTTTTTGTGCTGTTCGAGACGAGCCAGAGATTCTTTCGCCTCATGATTGAGAATTTTTTCTTGAAGTAAAGTAAACCATGCCCTTTTAAGCTGCCACATCAGGGTTTGTTTTTGTTTTTCGAGTGTTTGGTTGGCGCGTTGTTTTGATAATTTTGATTTTTGCCAACTGGCCCATAACGATGGTTGATACACAGGCTGTGCAATAACAACGCTAGAAGAATAACTGGTCAACTCATTATCCGGATCATTGGTGTTTTGAATGGTTTGATTACGACCGCTACTAAGCGACATTGAAGGCAATAAACGGCGAAATGCTGCGGCTTCATCGGCTGAATTAACCTCGCCTTGTTGCTGTTCTATCTTAAGACCAAGGTTTTGACTAAATGCTATTCGCACCAATTGTTCAAAGGTAAATGAATTTCGACTGGCGCCAAGAGCAGTAAATGGCTGTAATAACACTGCGATGACACAACACAAACCAAACCGAGTAGAGCCAACTGCTTGATTCATTCGCCGCCCTCACCAACTGCTTTTGATGATGAACTGCTAGAGTTTGTAGCTACCCAACTGGCCAATGACACATAACGCCCAGACAGCAACATACCGTCTTTGGGGGTAACCTGCCAAACAATTCGCCGTAATCCACTAGAGGGGTCTATCACTGGAAAAATGGTTTTGACTTTGGCCTTGCCAATCACCCGAGTTTTGTCCAGTACGTTGGTGATCAAACCCACTGACAACCCATCAGCCATGTCTGGCGGAATGTCGATTGACAGGCTGAGTTTTTTGTAATTAACAAACTCTACAAACGGGTCGCCTTGCTTCATCCATTCTCCCTTGCTGGCATTAACTGCCACCACAGCACCACTAAAAGGGGCTAAAACTGTACAGTCAATTAGGGATGCTTCTGCCATGTCTAGTTTTGCTCTTGCCACTGCTAATTTTTCTTGAGCGACAGTGACGGTAAAATCAGCTTCGGTCAGTGCAACCTCAGATAAGATATTTTGTTCAACCAAACGCGCGTTTTTATCGCGACTGTGCTTAACCGATGCCAACTCTGATTTGGCTGAGCGGTATTCTGCCTGACTTTGGGCTAACTGTGCCTTGGCCTTTTTGTCGTCGAGTTTGGCAATGACTTGCCCCATTTCAACTAACGAACCACCACCAGCCAATTGACGAATAATACCGGGCTGGGCAAACGACAATTTGACTTTTTGCGCGGGCATTACCACACCTTTTAAGTGCACCAATTGATTGGTTGAAGCTATGGCGGGAAGACAGGCAGCGCAACACATTAACAGGCCAAAGACCCACTTTGCGACAGATGAAACGTTTATAACCATAAATCGGCCCTTAGTACTTTGCGTATGGTGTGAAAGAAATGCCGCCATAATGCCTTGTGTTCTCCAAAAATCAGGATATCTCCTGACAATCCCAAAGGCGGTATTTGACTGTCTGGCCCCAGCTCAATGCCCATTCTAACCACTAAGCTTTGTTCAATGCCCTCAAGTTTGGCCACGGGAGATATCATTTGTACTGTGGCATCATAAATTGCAGGCCCAACTCCGGCAAAGCGAATTCGTCCTTCGTTGCCAATGCCCAACAGGTAAACATCACGCTGGTCTACTATCACTTCAATGTATCGTTGTCGTTCAGACACTAAGGTTACAATGGGTTCTCCCCCAGCAAAATAACGACCTTGTATTGATTGGGGCGGTATGCCATCAACAATCCAGTCACCTTGCGGTCTTGGGATCTGTAAGCTGGCATTTTGCGCCACCAGCGAATCCATTTTGTCATTCAATAATGAGCCTTCTATTTGCAAACGTCTGGTGGTGGCACGCTCATAAGTCGCTGAGGCTTCTTGATATTGCATTTGTAATAGGTTTTGGGCATTTTGAATTTCAAATTGTGCGCGGTTTAGCTCAGGAGAAGATAATACAGCAAACGGTTGATTGGGTTCGCCCACTAAATTGCGGTTGTTATCGTAGCCAATGTAAGAAACAAAACCGTTCTCTGGGGCATAAACAATGTGGGTTGGCGCTTCGACAATACCGTTTGAATGAATGCGAATGCGTGGCTGCCAGAATATCAATAACAGTACCATGGCAACCAAACCACCAACGCTGATTTGTTTACGTTTTGGCGTGCTCCAAAAGACGGTTTTTGCCCAGTGTATCAATGTCTCTCCCCAGCTGCCGGTAATTTTTCTGACTAAAAAGAACACTAGGTAAATAAAGGCCAAATTCGCCATAAAACCAAAGTGGGCAGATACTAATCCATACCCCAGTATCGCTATAAAAGATAGTATAGCTATCATATAAACAGTTACAAGTGCACCATAAATCAAATAGATACGGCGTTCTCGGCGCGACGGTGTCAACGGCGCTTCTTCTTCAAGACGGAGTATTTTTGTTTTGAGCGTATATGAAAACCAAGCAATGGCATTTTGCCTAAGGTTTTGCATTTCGAGCATGTCGGTGAGTATGTAATAACCGTCAAATTTAAGCAGCGGATTGAGGTTAACCATTAACGATGTAAAGGTGCCTATGGTTAGTAATACAAAGGCGACAAAACCAATCGGGTTGCCCACATCAACGACTATCCAAACAAAAGCACTGATACCCGCCAATAACAGTTCGACCCAAACCCCAGCCAAAGCGACATAAATTTTTTGCCATTTACTTTCGAACAACCAAGCATCGTTGACATTGCAATACAGGCAGGGCTGAAAAGCGAGCAGCAAAAAGCCCATTTCGTGCACGTCACCACCAAAGTATTTACAGGTCAAACCATGGCCACACTCATGCACGGCAATGGCGCACAAGGCAACAATCCAAATACTGAGAATGCCGAGCCCGCCCATGTGAGCCGACAAATAAACACGGTTAAAGTCGTCAAAAAAGCGCTCGCCTTGGAATAATACAGCGATAAACGCCAACACTAAAAAAACGGCCTGTGCTTTAACGACTTTGGGATGCCAAAAAAAGCGAATTTTGGGCATGATACGGTCAAAGAATTTGTTGGGGTCGACCAGTTGAAAGCGCAAAAATAATATACCGCCCTGCCCTTGCAGCAGTTTCTTTTTACGTTCTTCGCGGATTTTTTCTAGCAATGCGGCGTTTTGTTCTTGTTTGCTGCGGGTTAACAGTTGGAATTCTCGGCAAGATTCGTACAATTCGCTGAGACCTTCGAGATCATACTCGAATTCGCCAGAAAACTGGTTGAACATTTCCATTAAGCGACTCAAATCACGCGTACCATTGAACATGGTCATGATTTGATATTGGGCTTCGGTAAAATGGTAATACTCTTGTTTGTCGGGTTCTTTGATGACATAACTAAGCTCGCCCTGCTGGACCAGCTTGCCAATTTTCAAATCTTCTCTTAGCGGCGGCGGAACAATTTCAGACATAACGCTTACCCATAACCGCATTTATCTGGAACATAAGTTATAGTCCAAGATTAAAGGCGATGAAATTGCTGACTCTACGCCAAACTCTGGTGATCACTGAGGTTTTATCGGCATGAATTAGGGCTTGCCCTGTCATGCCCGGACGCAATTCAAATGGTGCATCGGTTATTTCAACCTCGGCTACAAACCCTGTTTTTGTTTCTTCATCTTCAAGGTCTACTGAGGTTTCTAGTGCGGTGCTTGGGATCTCGTATGAGCGACCAATATGGCGAATTTTACCGGTGAAATACTCACCCGGTTGCGCCCGCAATACGCAGCGCACCTCTTGACCTAACTCGATATCCATCAAGTCAGTTTCAGGGATGTGCACAATAATGATCAGGTTTTGCGGGTCGGCCACACGGACAATTTCATCACCTACGGCAAACATTCTGCCAATCAACTCTTTAGGTTTGGGGGTTAAAATCATGCCATCCATGGGTGAATGGATCACCACTTGTGCCAAGTCAGAGCGGGCTTTAACCACTTTGGCCCGCATGGCTTCGCGTTCAATCGCGGCGCGGTTCATTGCTGTGGCATCTGATTCGGCTCTGGCTTCAACTATTTGACGCTCTAAAATCGCCAATTGAGATTCAGCTTCAAGCAACGCCAAACGAATTGAACCACTGCCTAACTCAGCAATGGCCTCACCTTTGGTGACCAATTGGCCCTCTTTTACGTTGATTTTGGCAAGCCTACCGCCCAGTGGTAAAAATACACCTTGGCCAAGGCGTGCTTCAACAATTGCAGGGCCTGATACCCAGCGTAAAATTGGTAGGTAGTGTAGGGAGGTCAAAAGCGCAACAACAAGGCCTGCTATGATCAGGCTTTTTTTCCATCCTTTGGCACCAAAACCTAAACCGCCTTTACCCACGTTACTTAATGCGGTGCTAAAGGGAATACTTTTAAACAGGCTGGCATTTCGCAGTGCTACGGTGGCTTGAGATGACAAAATGTGCAACAAGTCGGCTTTGCTGCCGTTGGCAAAACCCGACTCATCACTTTCGAACAGAACAACACCCAATATGCCTTCTTCATCTTCCAGTGGCATAGACCACACGGCGTTGAGTTCGCCCAGCTCCATGTAGTCAATCCATAAGTTTTCGGCGCCTTTGAGGGTTTCTTTGTATTTTTCTCTATCTGCAACGTAAGAACTGCGTTTGATGGTGCGCACCTGTTCCATCAATTTCATCAACATTTGCTGATTAGGTGCATCCATATCGACAGCACGACCACCAGAGAGCACCATCAGTTGTAGTTCTTTGTTGGCTTCGTTCCACAGCGCTATAGCACCACCGGTAATGTCGACCAACTCATTGGTTTTGTTCACCACATAGTCGAGCACTTGGTCTAAATCGAGGGTAGATACCACCTCTTTTGAAATCGCCATCAAGACATTCATTTCATCGACCCGGCTTTCCATTTCAAGCAATCGGGCATTTTTAACCGACAACGATGCACCAGCGGCCAGTTGCATGACCAGTTTGCGGTCATCTTCAACGAATTGACCGTTAACACCATGGCGCTTATTAACAATTTGAATGGCACCGTAGGTTTCATCATCGATAACCAAAGGGACACAAATCATTGAGCGGGTGATAAAACCGGTGCGAGAATCAACATCTTTTGAGAAGCGTTCATCTTTAGAGCAATCAAGTATCACTTCAGGTTCTTGTGATTGGATAACGGCACCGACCACGCCTTTTCCCTCGGGCAATCGCAATCCTAATACACCCTTTTTGGCTGGACCTTCAGCCAAGTGGCAAATGTTTTGGGCGTTTTTCTTGTCAACCAACCATAAAGAGCCCGCTTCTGCATCTAGTGTTTCGAGTACCCGGTCAAATACCATGCTGACCAGATGCTTTACCCCTTGAACCTGACCGACAAACTCTTGGGTAAGTTGATGGGAAATGGTTAAACGCCGGTTGGCTTTTTCGAGCTGCACAATTTGATCATGCAGTTGTTTGATTTTTTTCTGTTCGGGTCGGGGATGTTCCATGAAAATATCGGGTGGTTTTATTTATATTAAATAAAGACGTTTAAGACGCTTTTGTCCATCGAAATCCTTGAATTAGAAGCGATTATGATCAATAGCGAACAACAAATAAACAAAAAAATGCGCCGTCCCACAAGGTCAGGCGCATAGGTACTTTTATAGATAATTTGCGCAAAAAAGAATAACCCTTTTTTGCGCTTGATTTACCTTATTTGGCAGCTCTTTTCATCATCTGCTTTGCTTTTAGCACTTGAGCATTCGCATTCACTTGTGCCGCACGCGCTTTTGCACGAGCGATAGAAATGTTTGCATCGGTTTTTGCTTTGTTCATTTGAGACTCTTGAATAGCCATGATATTTCTCCGTTAAAAACGTTTGTTAAATACAAAATATTTATTAAATAAATTAAGAGCAAAACCGTTATTTGGGTTTGTTCATCATGTGTTTTGCTTTGAGCACATGGGCATTAGCATTTACTTGTGCTGCACGGGCTTTTGCACGAGCCTGTGAAATATTTGCGTCAGTATTTACTTTGTTCATTGGTGTTTGTTGAATCGCCATGGTATTTCTCCATTTATCTTGTTTTTCCCAACAACTGGGATGAATTTATACAATATTTGTCTTACTGGTTCGCACTAAGGGTTATTCTCCCTGCAAGTCGAAACTCGCAGGGGAATTGTCATAACCTAAGGTGCGGACCAAGTATCAACAGTACCGTCAGAGTACGTCACGCTGCCAGAACCATCGGCGTTATACACCCAAGTGGTTCCATTCGATTCGGTATACGTACTCGAACCATCAGCATTCCAACTACCTGAGCTGCCATCTGAGCCTGTGTAACTACCACTGCCATCAGCGTTCCAAGTACTGGTGTTGCCTTGACCATCATCCCAGCTGCCGCCGCCCTGACCATCCCAAGTCTCAGTGCTGCCATCAGGATAAACTGCACTACCGGAACCGTCTTCGTTATACGTATAAACTGTTCCGTCGGCGCCAGTTTCAGTGCCACTGGTATCGGTTGTGCCGGTATCGCTAGTGACATTGCCATCGGCATCATAGTAGGTGATATTGCCCTGAGCATCCCAAGATTCACTAGTGCCATCGGCATAGTTCATGCTGCCAGAACCATCAGCGTTGTATGAACCGCTGCTGCCATCTGAACTAGTCCAACTACCTGAACCATCGGCACTCCAGCTACCGGTATTGCCCTGGCCGTCATCCCAACTGCCGCCACCTTGACCATCCCAGGTCTCAACTGAGCCATCAGCATAAGTTGAACTACCGCTGCCATCAGCATTCCACGTGTATGCACTACCATCGGCGTAGGTTTCAGAACCTGAACCATCAGCATTGTACGTACCTGAGTTACCTTGACCATCGGCCCAGCTACTGGCGCCACTTGAGGCGTCATAGCTATAGTGAGAACCGTCGGCACCGCTGTACTCATAAGAGCCGTCGGCACTCCAAGTGTCTGTTGAGCCATCGGCATATGTAGCGCTGCCACTACCATCGGCATTCCAAGTACTGGCATTGCCTTGACCATCATCCCAGCTGCCGCCGCCCTGACCATCCCAAGTCTCTACGCTGCCATCAGGATAGGCCACGCTGCCGGAGCCATCGTCATTGTAGGTATAAACAGTGCCATCAGCGCCGGTTTCAGTTGTGCCACCTTCGCTACTGGTCCCAGTGCCTGTCTCGCTTACTTCGTTGCCATCGGCGTCATAGTAAGTGACATTGCCTGAACTATCCCAAGCTTCGCTGGTGCCATCGGCATAAGTTACACCCCAAGAACCATCAGCGTTGTTGTAACCACTGCTGCCATCAGAACTGGTCCAGTTGCCAGAACCATCGGCATTCCAACTACTTGAATTCCCTTGGCCATCATCCCAAGTACCGCTGCCATCGGCATTCCAACTTGAAGAACTGCCATCGGCATAAGTTTGGCTACCGCTGCCATCAGCACTCCAAGTGTAAGCACTGCCATCGGCATAGATTTCGGAGCCAGAACCATCGGCATGATAAGCACCAGAATTACCCTGACCATCAGCCCAGCTGCTAGCACCCGTTGAGGCGTCATAGCTGTAACTAGAACCATCGGCTCCGTTGTACTCATACGAGCCATCGGCACTCCAAGTATCGTTTGAACCGTCAGCATAAGTCGCGCTGCCGCTGCCATCGGCATTCCAGGTGCTTGAATTGCCCTGGCCATCATCCCAGCTGCCGCCGCCCTGACCATCCCAAGTCTCTACACTGCCATCGGCATAGGTTATGCTACCTGAACCATCTTCGTTATATTGATAAACAGTACCATCTGGGCCGGTTTCGGTTGTGCCACCGTCACCACTTGCTTCAGTACCACTGTCTTCACCAACCTCGTTGCCATCGGCGTCATAGTAGGTCACATTACCTTCTGAATCCCATGCTTCGCTAGTGCCATCGGCATAAGTGGTACCCCAAGAGCCATCAGCGTTATAGTAACCACTGCTGCCATCAGAACTGCTCCAATCGCCTGAGCCATCGGCGTTCCAAGTACTTGAATTACCTTGACCATCAGCCCAACTGCCACTGCCGTCTGCATTCCATGTTGAAGTGCTGCCGTCTGCACCGGTTTGGCTACCGCTGCCATCAGTGTTCCAAGTATACGCACTGCCATCGGCATTAGTTTCAGAGCCTGAACCATCGGCATTATAAATACCTGAGTTGCCCTGCCCATCATCCCAACTGCTAGCACCGGTTGAGGCGTCATAACTGTGATAAGAGCCATCTGCACCGTTATACTCATAAGAGCCATCAGCACTCCACGAATCAGATGAACCGTCAGCATAGGTTGCACTGCCGCTGCCATCTGCATTCCAGGTGCTTGCATTGCCCTGACCATCATCCCAGCTGCCGCCGCCTTGGCCGTCCCAAGTCTCTACGCTGCCATCAGGATAAGTTGCACTGCCTGAGCCATCAGCATTGTAGTTATAAACCGTGCCATCAGGGCCTGTTTCTGTAACGTCTTCGCCAGTTGCGCCAGAACTACCCGTGTCGCCAACTGGCGAATCAATTGCGTTACCATCGGCATCATAGTAGGTGACATTGCCTTCGCTATCCCAGCTTTCACTGGTGCCATCAGCATAAGTAGTACCCCAAGAGCCATCAGCGTTATAGTAACCGTTGGAGCCATCAGCGCTTGACCAACTGCCTGAGCCATCAGCGTTCCAAGAGCTTGAATTGCCCTGACCATCATCCCAACTACCGCTACCATCGGCATGCCAAGTTGAAGTGCTACCGTCAGAATAAGTTGAGCTGCCGCTGCCATCAGCGTTCCAAGAGTAAGAAGAACCATCAGCATAAGTTTCGTTGCCAGAACCATCTGCATTGTATGATCCTGAGTTACCCTGACCATCATTCCAACTGTTAGCACCCGTTGTGGCATCATAGCTGTAATGAGAACCATCTGCTCCGGCGTACTCATAAGAGCCATCGGCACTCCAAGTATCGGTTGAACCGTCAGCATAGGTTGCGCTGCCGCTGCCATCTGCATTCCAGGTGCTTGAATTGCCCTGACCATCATCCCAGCTGCCGCCGCCTTGACCATCCCAACTTGAGCTGCTGCCATCAGCGTTAGTTACGCTACCGGAGCCATCGGCGTTATAGGTTTCAACTGTACCATCGGCATAAGTCACACTGCCTGAACCATCAGCGTTATAGTGGTAAACATTACCCTCAGCATCGGTATGGTCACAACTGCCATCTTCATTAAAGTGATCTGTAGAGCCATCAGCATGAGTGACATCTTCGCCACCAGCCCAATCGGCTGCTGCGACTTCGTTGCCATCTGCATCGGTGTAGGTAACATTGCCTTGTGCATCCCAGCTTTCGGTGCTGCCATCAGCATAGGTCATGCTGCCTGAACCATCGGCGTTATAACTACCACTGGTACCATTTTCGCCAGTCCATTGTCCGGAGCCATCAGCATTCCAGCTACTAGAATTGCCTTGACCGTCATCCCAAGTACCGCCGCCCTGTCCGTCCCAACTTGAAGTTGAACCGTCAGCATGAGTTACGCTGCCTGAGCCGTCGGCATTCCAAGTTTCAGTGGTGCCATCAGGATAAGTCACACTACCTGAGCCATCTGCCGACCAAGATTCAATACTACCGTCTGCATGTTCTATGGTACCGGCCGAACCGTCTGCTGCATCATGTGGGCCATCTAATACCAATGTTACTGTGCCGTCGCCGTTATCAATCACCTCGGTGATTGGCCAGCTTGTAATGGTGTAATTACCATCGGCATCAGGACCAACCGCCTCAGGAGGAATACCACCTTCCCATTCACCGACCATGTCGCCAGGAATAACAAATGTGCTATTTTCCAAATCAACATCAGCCATATCGATAGGCAATGTCCAAGTTGAGGTGCCTTCAGGGTCATAATCGAGTCCCCAATTGGCGGGCTCTTCGCCACCTTCAAACAAGGGTTCGATAAAGCCATTAACATAACCGTCTGGATGCGGCGGTGTTGTAGGGCCGTCATGTGGACCTTCTGGTGGAACTCCATCTCCTTCAGGAGGTGCGTCACCCTCTGGTGGAGGTGGTGGTGGTTCATCGCCCTCTGGTGGAGGCGGTGGTGGTTCATCGCCCTCTGGTGGAGGCGGTGGTGGTTCGTCACCCTCTGGTGGAGGCGGTGGTGGTTCGTCACCCTCTGGTGGTGGCGGTGGTGGTTCGTCACCCTCTGGTGGTGGCGGTGGTGGTTCGTCA
>CALKGI010000154.1 GCA_938085045.1 uncultured Alteromonadaceae bacterium | reverse complement strand
GAGATCTTTTTCAGTCTTTAGTGATTTTGCTGCCTCACGGGCAAACGCTTCTAATTCTTTTCTATTCATATTCTGCCTATCCTAGAGTCCCTAACAGGGTACTATAAATAAGCAGTTACACAATTTAATTTACAGGCTCATACTATTCCAACGTCAATGTCACCTGAGTTTTGTTGATATGTTTCATCGCCGCGCTGACCCTATCGACAGTGGCTTTAGGGGTGGTTAGACTCATCGCCAAACAGCTCAAAGTATCGTCAATTTCAATTCGAAGCGCCGGTATCAGTTTGTCAGGTTTGAGTTTGTGTACCTTGAGCAATCGTTTCATGCCGTTTAGTGACTGAGTCATTAAATCAACCCTGCCTCTGAGTAGTTTTTTAATACTACCATTGTCATCGACATTAACATCGAGCTGTTTGCCCAGTTCAAACCCTGCCTTTATCAACAGGTCGTGATCAAAATCATTACGGATTAAACCAATCCGGTATTTTTTAGCGTCTTCAAGCGAAGCCAATTTAATGTCATCGCGCGTGGATAACTTAAATAAGTACAAACCAATTTTTTCGCTAAATGGACAGATAAAGTGAAACAAACCTTTGCGCTCTTCGGTTTGGTAGATGGGATAAATCAGTACGTTGGGTTTAGTTTGAGCAATCTTGTAAGATCTGGGCCAAGGGTAAAGCGACATCGAATAGGTCAGTTCGGCGCGGTCCATAATCGCTCTGACCCTGTCGGTCATAATGCCTGTCACTTTGCCTTTGTCACCGACATAAACATACGGTGCCCAATGTTCGGTGACTATAGTGATGGATTGCTCAGTAACAGAGTCGGCATAAGCAGGTTTGCAGAGCCAACAAACAAAAATCAACAAAAGTGAACGAGAAATTTGACCAAACCACATCAAAATTTTGATTCTCACATAAACAAATGGGTAACCCCAGTATAGTAGGGCACAAACCCGGTTGCCAACGTCAAACGCTGGCAACGGGCCAAACCTATCCCCGCTCAACCTTCGTAGGCGCATGAACCTCAGCCTGCTTTTTCACAGCATCAAACGCACTATTAAATGCTGGACGTTTAATGTATTTACCTGCGCCTTTAACCGCTCGTAAATCACCATTAGTCCAAACCAATTTACCTTGGCTCAAAGTGTGCACAGCGATACCTTTAACCGTACGACCTTCAAAGATGTTGAAATCTACGTTTTGGTGATGGGTGCTAGATGAAATAGTTCGGCTGCCGCTTGGGTCCCACAATACGATGTCGGCATCAGCCCCGACAGTGATAGAACCCTTACGTGGATAGATGTTGAAAATTTTCGCTGCATTGGCCGAAGTCACTGCAACAAATTCGTTGGGTGTTAATTTGCCTGAGTTTACGCCCGAATCCCACAATACTGACATGCGGTCTTCAATGCCTGCGGTACCGTTGGGGATTAATGTGAAATCATCTTTACCAGCGGCTTTTTGATCTGCGCAGAAACAACAGTGATCTGTTGCCGTTGTTTGAATATTCCCTGATTGCAAACCCTTCCACAGCGCATCTTGATGCTTCTTAGGTCTAAATGGCGGGCTCATAACGTGAGCTGCGGCAAATTCGAAGTCTTGATTGCGATAAACCGAATCGTCGAGCTCTAAGTGTCCGGCCAATACTTCGCCGTATACACGTTGCCCTTCGTTACGAGCGCGAGTGATGGCTTGCAATGATTCTTCGCAAGAGACGTGAACACAGTAAATTGGCACATTTAGCGCCTGAGCGATTCGAATGGCTCGGTTAGCCGCTTCGCCTTCAACTTCTGCTGGACGAGACTGCGGGTGACCTTCTGGTCCGCGAATACCTTGCGCCAAAATTTGCTGTTGCAAGTGGTAAACCAAATCGCCATTTTCGGCGTGAACCGTTGGCATTGCGCCTAATTCCAAGCAACGCGAGAAACTGTTGATTAGCGTTTCGTCTTCACACATGATGGCGTTTTTATAGGCCATAAAGTGTTTGAAGCTGTTAACACCGTGGTCTTGAACCAAAGTGCCCATATCTTTGTAAACTGACTCATCCCACCAAGTAATGGCAACGTGAAAGCTGTAATCGGCAGCAGATTTTTGCGCCCATTCCATCCACTGATTGTAAGCTTCCATAATCGGCTGTTGTGGGTTAGGAATAACAAAATCGATGATACTCGTTGTGCCACCAGCACAACCGGCTGCGGTACCGGTGTAAAAATCTTCGCTGGCCACGGTGCCCATAAATGGCAGTTGCATGTGCGTGTGAGGGTCTATACCACCGGGCATTACCAGTAAGTCGCCTGCGTCTACCACCTCAGCCCCTGCGGGCACATCTAGGTTTTCACCGATGGCTTTTATGATGCCTCCGTCACAATAAACATCAGCACGGTAACTGAGATCGGCTGTGACGACCGTGCCGCCTTTGATTAAAATTGACATAATTGAACGCCCTCTTTTGCGTTGGTTTGTTTGTTGTTTTGTAGAAGGGGCGCCCTCGGAACGATTTTGAAATGGCTTTGCCATTTATCGCGCCGGGACGGCGCTCCTACCGAAACTGTTTATTCATTTGATGATAATTTTTTATCTGGCGATTTTAACAATTCTTTTAAAAAAGTTTCTAAAATCAGATTGGGGCGCGCCCCTTTGCGAGTAACCGCATGATAATTTGTACTGTAATTGAATTTTGCTGGGCGTAATGCCCTAATCTCACCCGACGCCAACCACTGCTTGGCATAATGAGTCGGCAAGTAACCAATGTAACTGCCAGTATGAATCAAAAATGCCACCCCTTCACGGTCGTTACCAATGGCGGTGGTATTTAAATCTTGATAATGCACTTTTGTTTCGGCCAATTGTGCATAAGCCGGAGAGACTGCATCGGCCTGATGAATCATTTCTTCAGTGATGTCTTCGTCATTCATGCCAAATAAAGGATGATCGGCGTTACAGTATAAGTGGGATTCTTCATCATACAATTGCGCGTACTCAAGCCCCGGTAATTTGCGTAAGTCTGGTACCACGCCTACATGTAATCCGCCATCAAGTACATTACGCTCAATTTCGTTGGGTGGGTTCATGCGAATTTGCACTTCTATTTCTGGCCCGAGTTTTTTTAAAGTATGCAGCGCGTTGGTCACTTTCATATGTTTCATGGTGACCAGATTATTGGTGATGCCGATGATAAGCTCGCCCTTTAATTCGGCATGAATGGCGTTGACCTGAGTACGAAAATTCTCTAATGAGGTCATTAATTGCTGACTGGCCTGATAAACCACTTCGCCTTCGTCGGTGAGCGAGAACCCGGCCCTGCCCCTTTGGCACAACCGCAAGCCGACTCTTTCTTCAAGATCTGCCATACTGATGCTGATAGCCGACCGACTGATATTTAGTTCAACCTCGGCAGCCGAAAACCCGCCACATTCGACCACGGCGCGAAAAACCCGTAATAGTCGAATATCAAAATTGGTTACCTGCCCCCACAATTTTCTTTGCTGCGTCATTTGATTATCTTTAGGTTAGTAAATACTTAAGTTAAGTTTGTTTATATTAAATTTACCAAACTTTAAACAAAATGCAAACTGTTAAAAACAAATAATCTAACACTCACGCTTGAAGGACAAGAACATGTCTAGTTACAACCAAACACCAGACCGCGAGGCGTTGGAAGCCTTATGGATGCCTTATACCTCTAACCGTCATTTTAAAGACAATCCAATATTGGTTAGTGGCGCTGAAGGTGCCTATTTAACCACCAGCGAAGGCAAAACTGTTTTCGATGGTCTGTCTGGTTTGTGGTGTTCGGGTATGGGACATTGTCGCCGTGAAATTGCCGATGCTGTCAGCAAGGGGATTGGTCAACTTGATTACAGCCCAGCTTTTCAGGTGGGTAACCCACTGGCATTTGAAGTGGCTAACCGAGTGAAAGCCATCACACCAGATGGACTCGATTATGTGTTTTTAACCAATTCAGGCTCTGAATCTGTCGACACCGCATTAAAAATGGCGCGCGCCTATTGGCGTCAAAAAGGTCAACCAACCAAAACACGTTTTATCGGCCGTTCTCGTGGTTACCACGGGGTTAACTATGGTGGTGTTAGCGTTGGTGGCATCGGTGTTAACCGCAAATTGTATGGTCAAGGCATAGAAGCCGACCATTTGCCACATACCTGCCTTAGCGAAAACGCTTACTCTAAAGGAATGCCCGAAAAAGGCGCTAACTTAGCCGACCACCTCGAAGAATTGGTCGCTCTGCACGATGCATCAAACATCGCCGCTGTTATCGTCGAACCTTTCTCTGGTTCTGCGGGCGTTATCATACCGCCAGTGGGTTATTTGAACCGCTTGCGTGAGCTGTGTAACAAACACAATATTTTGATGATTTTTGATGAAGTCATCACCGGTTTTGGCCGTTGCGGCGCCGCTTTTGGCGCTGATGCATTTGGCGTAACACCAGACATAATGACGCTGGCCAAAGGCCTGACCAACGGCACCGTGCCAATGGGCGCTGTTGTCGCCACAAGTGAAATTTACCAAACCTTTATGGCAGCAGGCGGACCAGAGCACGCGGTTGAATTCCCGCACGGTTATACATATTCTGGCCACCCCGTTGCATGCGCCGCTGCACTTGCCGCTTTAGATATTTTTGAAAACGACAACATTGCAGCCAAAGCCGCTGAATTGGCGCCTTATTTTGAAACTCAATTGCACAACTTAAAAGGCCTTAACCACATCGAAGATATTCGTAACTTTGGTTTGGCCGGTGCGTTGCAAATTGCTGGTCGTGATGGCGATCCGGCTGTACGTCCGTTCGAGATTTTCAGAAAATGCTGGGACAACGGTTTGTTTATCCGCAGCGGTGGCAACACCATTCAAATTGCACCACCGTTTATTAGCGATAAGCAACAAATAGATACCTTATTCAACATTCTCAGCGATGCCATAACCGGCACCAAATAATTGAAAGAACAACTAAGTTAAAGAGAAAACAATGCAAGTAATCAGTCACATCATTAAAGGACAGTCGGTCGATAACAACGACCGTTATCAAGACGTTTTCAACCCAGCCACTGGCAAAGTCAGCGCTCAGGTAGCTTTGGCCTCAACCAAAACGGTTGAGCAAGCCATTAACGCTGCCAAAGAAGCTTTTCCGGCATGGCGTACAACGCCACCATTAAAGCGTGCACAAATTATGTATCGCTTTAAGCAGTTGCTTGAAGACAACAAAGAAAAAATCTGCGCTTTATTGACAGCCGAGCACGGTAAAGTCACCGACGACGCAATGGGTGAATTAGCCCGTGGTATCGAAAACGTTGAATACGCCTGTGGCGCACCTGAGTTACTAAAAGGTGAGCACTCTCGCAACGTTGGCCCAAACATCGACAGCTGGTCTGAATTCCAGCCTTTGGGTGTGGTTGCTGGTATTACCCCGTTCAACTTCCCGGCCATGGTGCCTTTGTGGATGTATCCAATGGCGATTGCTTGCGGTAATACGTTTGTTTTAAAACCATCAGAGCGTAACCCAAGTGCCCCTCGTTTAGTTGCCGAATTACTGCAAGAAGCCGGTTTGCCCGATGGTGTTTTCAACCTAGTTAACGGCGACAAAGAAGCGGTTGACTGTTTGCTAACTAACCCAGATGTTCAAGCCATTAGCTTTGTGGGCTCTACGCCAATTGCTGAATACATTTATTCTACTGGTGCTGCTCACGGTAAACGTGTTCAAGCATTGGGCGGCGCGAAAAATCACGCCATCATCATGCCAGATGCCGACATCGACAATGCCGTTAATGCCTTAATGGGTGCTGCATACGGTTCTTGCGGCGAGCGTTGCATGGCGATTTCGGTTGCGGTTTGTATTGGCGACAAAATTGCCGACGAAGTGGTTTCACAAATGAAAGGTAAATTGGCTGAACTGCGCGTAGGTAACGGCATGGTACCAGGTCAAGAAATGGGCCCTGTTATTACGTCTCAACAACTTAACCGCATTACTGGCTTGATAAGCGAAGGCGTAGATGCCGGTGCCGATTTAGTTTATGACGGTCGTAACTTGCAAACTCGCGATGACGAAACCGGGTTCTTCCTTGGTGGTTGCTTGTTCGACAACGTCACCACCGACATGAGCATCTATAAAGAAGAGATCTTCGGCCCTGTACTTTGCGTTGTTCGCGCCAAGTCTATGGAAGAAGGTATGCAGATGATCAACGACCACGAATACGGCAATGGTACTTGCTTGTTCACCCGCGATGGTGAAGCGGCACGTTATTTCTCTGATCACATTCAAGTCGGCATGGTTGGCATTAACGTACCACTGCCAGTACCTTCGGCTTATCACAGCTTTGGCGGCTGGAAGCGTTCTTTGTTCGGCGATTTGTCAGCCTATGGTCCAGATTCAGTACGGTTCTACACCCGCCGTAAAACCATCACCCAGCGCTGGCCTTCGTCGGGCGTGCGTGAAGGGGCACAGTTTGCGTTTCCAAGTTGATCACCAGTTAACTTGAGACTACCTTAATAAAGGCCCGACATGTTTTGGGGCTTCCTATCTTTAACCGTTTGAAAAAACTACTATAAAAACAAGGATCAGTAATGAGTTTGAATCACGATATCCAAACAAATCGATTACTTGATGAAACCATCAACGACAATTTTGTCGATATGGCACCACCAATGAGCGAAAAACAAGTGTTAGTCGCCTCTGAGCGCTGCTTGTTCTGTTACGATGCGCCCTGCATCACAGCCTGCCCGACTGGCATCGACATTCCACTGTTCATTCGTAAGATCAATACTGGCAATGCCCATGGCGCGGCCAAAGAAATTTTGTCTGCCAATATTCTAGGCGGCAGTTGTGCCCGAGTATGCCCAACAGAAACCCTGTGCGAAGAAGTCTGCGTACGCAACACGTCAGAAGGCGCACCTGTTGATATCAGCGGTTTGCAACGTTATGCGGTTGACCATATCGACACACAAATGCCTTACCCATTTACTCGTAAAGCCGAAACTGGCAAACACGTAGCCGTTGTTGGTGCAGGCCCAGCAGGCTTGGCATGTGCACACCGTTTGGCTTGCGAAGGCCATCAGGTCACTATTTATGAAGCCGCCGCCAAACCCGGTGGTTTGAATGAATATGGCATCGCCCAGTACAAACTGGTTGATGACTACACCCAAAAAGAAATCGAATTTGTGCTGCAAATTGGCGGCATCGAAATTAAATACCAAACAGCTCTAGGTAAAGACGTAACGTTAACGCAATTGCGTAACGACCACGATGCAGTGTTTATCGGCATTGGCATGAGCGATGTGAACAACATGGGCATCCCGGGCGAAGATTTACCGGGTGTTATTGATGCTGTTGATTATATCTCTGACTTGCGTCAAGCCGACAAAATGTCTGACTTGCCAGTTGGTCGTCGCGTGATTGTTATTGGTGCCGGTATGACCGCTATTGATATCGCCGTACAGAGCAAAAAGCTTGGTGCCGAGCAGGTATCAATTGTTTATCGTCGTGACATTAGCGCCATGGGCGCATCGGGCCACGAGCGAGAATTAGCGCTACAAAATGGCGTAAACTTTGAACTCAACGCTCAGCCGCACGAGATTATTGGTGACGACAATGGCATCACTTCGATGCAGTTCAAACGTACTAAAAACGATGACAATGGCAAATTGGTCGCCACCGACGAAGTTTTATCGATTGAATGTGACGTAGTGTTTAAAGCCATCGGCCAAAAATATGATGGTTCACCATTAGGTGATGATGCGCCAGATTTGTGCAAACGTAGACGTATTGCAGTAGATGACAATTTCCAAAGCTCTTTGGCTGGCGTGTACGCTGGCGGCGATTGCATCGACGGTAAAGATTTGGTGGTTGAAGCAGTCGACCACGGCAACAAGGCCGCAGCGGCCATTCATTTAAAACTTTCTCTTCACACAACAAAAGGGTAGGAGACCGACATGGCAGATTTATCTTGTGAATTTCTCGGCATTAAGTCGATTAACCCATTTTGGCTGGCCTCTGCGCCGCCAACAGACAAAGCTTACAACGTGGTTCGTGCATTCGAAGCCGGTTGGGGTGGCGTAGTTTGGAAAACCTTGGGTGAAGATCCGGCCCCTATTAACGTATCTTCTCGTTATGGTGTGCATTACGGCCAAAACCGCCAAGTGATGGGGTTTAACAACATTGAACTTATCACCGACCGCCCTTTACAGGTTAACCTTGATGAGATCACCCAAGTCAAAAAAGACTGGCCAGATCGCGTTATCATCGTATCTTTAATGGTGCCTTGTGAAGAAGAATCGTGGAAAAACATTCTACCTTTAGTGGAAGCCACTGGCGCAGACGGCATTGAACTGAACTTTGGTTGCCCACACGGTATGCCTGAGCGCGGCATGGGTGCAGCAGTTGGCCAAGTACCAGACTACATTGAAATGGTGACTCGCTGGTGTAAGCAATATTACTCAAAACCGGTTATCGTCAAACTAACACCAAACATCACTGATGTTCGCATGCCTGCTCAAGCCGCATTGCGCGGTGGAGCAGATGCGGTGAGCTTAATTAACACCATTAACTCAATCACATCAGTGAACCTCGACACCATGTCGCCAGAACCTAGTGTAGATGGCAAAGGCACCCATGGTGGTTATTGTGGTTCGGCAGTAAAACCGATTGCACTGAGTATGGTATCTGAAATTGCGCGTGACCCAATCACGGCAAAATTGCCAATTTCTGGCATTGGTGGTGTTTCTAACTGGCGCGATGCCGCTGAATTTATTTCGCTAGGCGCAACCAATGTTCAGGTATGTACAGCAGCGATGCTATACGGTTTTAAAATTGTCACTGAAATGTGTGATGGTTTGAGTGATTGGATGGACAAGCAAGGCCACAAATCAATTAATGATTTTGCCGGTGCTGCCATACCAAACACTACAGATTGGAAACACCTGAATATGAACTACAACCGCATCGCCGTTATCGATCAAGATAACTGCATTGAATGTGGTCGTTGTTTTGCAGCATGTGAAGACACTTCGCATCAGGCTATTAAGATCACCGAAGTGGCCGATGGCACACGTAAATTCAGCGTTATTGATGAAGAATGTGTGGGTTGTAACTTGTGTCAGGTAACTTGCCCAGAGCCTGAGGCAATTGCCATGGTAGACGTGCCAACCGACAAACCGCATTTGAGTTGGTTGCATCATCCGTCAAATCCGTATCGCGAAACGCCGTAAATATTGAATTCAAAACCCCCGTCATACCGGGGGTTTTTCACGTTTAAACAATCGAAAATATAAAAACAACAACCGGAGAATCAAAATGCCAAGAAATGTAGTGAGCGGTTTGATCCAATGTCATAACCCGCTCAACGACGAATCTAAGCCAGTAGCCGAAATTCAACAAGCCGCACTGGACTACCACATTCCTTTTATTGAAGAAGCAGGCAAAAAAGGTGTGCAAATCTTGTGTTTACAAGAGATTTTCAACGGCCCTTACTTTTGCCCTTCGCAGGACGCTCGCTGGTATGACGCCGCCGAGACTATCCCGGGTCCAACTACCGACATCATGGCCGAGTACGCCAAGAAATATGAAATGGTCATTGTTGTGCCACTGTACGAATACGTTCAGCCCGGTATTTATTACAACAGCGCCGCCGTGATTGATGCCGATGGCACTTACCTTGGCAAATATCGCAAGAAGCAAATTCCGCACACCAATGGTTTTTGGGAGAAGTTCTTCTTCAAACCGGGCGACAACGAATGGCCAGTGTTTCAAACACGTTACGCCAAAATCGGCGTTTACATTTGTTACGACCGCCATTTCCCAGAAGGTGCGCGAATTTTGGGTCTTAACGGCGCCGAGATTGTCTACAACCCATCTGCCACCGTAGCCGGTTTATCACAACATTTGTGGAAACTTGAACAGCCAGCACATGCCGTAGCCAATGGTTATTTCATGGGTTGTATCAACCGTGTTGGCACTGAGCCACCATGGAATATCGGCAAATTTTATGGCAACAGCTATCATGTGAATCCACGTGGCGAAATTATTGATTGCGCCAGTGAAGACGAAGATGAATTGCTGATCTCTACGCTGGATTTGGATATGATAGAGCAGATCAGAAATACGTGGCAGTTCTACCGTGACCGTCGACCAGAGACTTACGGTAAATTGACCGAGATTTGAATTGTTGGCCTGACGGCCGAAGGTCAAAGCATTCACCACGGACCGATACATGGATGTATCTAGTTAGAGCAATGCAGGAGCAATTGCCGAGACACACAAACACGGAGGTTCACGGAGGAAGAGATTTAAAAGATAGAAAAAATAAAAACAAAACATAAGTGATACCGCTACTGCTTGCCCAAGTTCCTTTTTATTTGGTGTTTTATGCCTATTTTTAATCATTCTTTTTCTTTATTAATCTTCCTCCGTAAACCTCCGCGTCTCTGTGCCTCCGTGTGAGATCCCTTGACCTTAAACGCGAAGCGTAACCAAAAAAAGGATAAACCCATGGGCCAGCCCCAAGAACAACAAAACGCGGCTTCTAAAAGCGTTCAGGCAGGCGAATTCGTCGAACTGGATGTACAAGCGGATGTTCGCGACAGCGCACTTTACAACGATGATATCGCGCCGACCAAAATAGCTCAGCGAACTTGGCATAAAGGCAACGTAGCCGCATTATGGGTCGGTATGGCCATTTGCGTACCTACTTATACTTTGGGCGGCGTATTAACCGCTTACTTCGGTTTATCGGTGATGGAAGCACTTTTCACTATTTTCATCGCCAACGTTATTGTACTTATTCCACTCACCCTAAACGCCTTTGCGGGCACCAAATACGGCATTCCTTTTCCGGTGTTATTACGTCCTTCGTTTGGCTTGATTGGTTCTAACGTGCCTTGTCTCATCAGGGCCTTTGTTGCCTGTGGCTGGTTTGGAATACAAACCTTGTTCGGCGGGGTTGCATGTCATTTGTTACTTTCGGCAATATCCGAAAGTTGGGCTTCGCTGGGCAGTGTTGGCGAGGTTTATGGTTTCTTCATGTTCTTAGTGCTCAACCTCTGGGTGGTGATTAAAGGTGCCGATTCAATCAAAGTTTTAGAAAACTGGTCAGCCCCTATCCTGTTAGCTGTTGGTATTGGGTTAATGATGTGGGCATTACCACAAATTGATGTGGGCGAAATACTGGCAACTCCGGCTAACCGTCCGCCTGAGGATTCATCAGCACCTTACCTAATGGCCGGTATCACCGCTATGGTAGGGTTTTGGGCCACATTGAGTTTGAACATTCCAGATTTCAGTCGTTACGTTAAATCACAAAAAGATCAGATCACAGGCCAAGTTCTCGGCCTACCTTTAACTATGTTTTTCTTCTCGGCATTGGGCGTGGTTTTAACCGCTGCGTCAACTACGCTGGTAGGTGAGTCGATTTCAGACCCAATTAACCTTATCGGCAAAATTGACAGCCCGGTTATGGTGGGTATAGCCATGGTATTAATCATCATCGCAACCCTATCTACCAACAGTGCCGCGAACATTGTATCGCCCACCAATGACTTTCAAAATGCCGCACCAAAAATCATCAACGAAAAGCGCGGAGTATTGCTAACAGGCCTTATTGGTGTGTTACTGATGAGCTGGGAATTGCTTAAAAAGATGCACTGGATAGAGTCTGATGTGTCTGTAGAGGCGATGTATTCTAACTGGCTGCTGGGTTATTCAAGCCTACTAGGGCCAATTGCTGGCATTATGATTGTTGATTATTTTGTGATTAACAAACAGCAGCTAGATTTGGTATCGCTATACAAAAAAGGCGGAAAATACGCTTCGGTTAACTATCAAGGTTTGGCGGCATTCTTTATACCGGTAGCATTAACCATCACCGCACTAACCACAGGTTATATCCAATGGTTCTACAAATACGGCTGGTTCACGGGATCTATTCTTGGTGCGATAATTTATTTTGCTTTGAAGCGACAGGATATGGTGCAGGCTGACTGAGGTTAAACCTCGCCGGAGGATGGGGCGAGGTACGAGCCGCAGTTAGCGCTTGCGCGTAACCCATCGGTTACTTGTTGTTAGTCGCAAAACTGTGGTCGTACGAATGGTGGTTTCATCCACGTTTTAGTGATAGGTATTGATTTCGCCCGATGGGTTACGGCTCGTCCCTCACCTAACCCATCCTCCATATGAGATCATACCGTACCCTTGCTACATTTTATTTATTATCAGTTTAGAACCTAACCTTCTCGCTGTGCAGCTTTGCGCTGTTGTTTTGCGTTACGATTTTGCGCAATACGATCAGCCGCCTCGCTGCCGATATGCTCTTCACCGCGTACTTTGGCCAATTCAATTTGCTTTTCTCTTTCTTTAAATCGCGCTAACTGCTCTGGGGTATGTTTGTCGTGACAATGCAGGCAACTTACACCTTTAACGTAATGCTCGTTGTCTTTTTCGGCTTCGGTTATTGGCATTCTACAGGCGTGACATTGGTCGTAACTTCCTGCCTCTAAAGAATGGTTGACCGCTACGCGGTTATCAAAAACAAAGCAATCGCCTTCCCACATTGTTTCTTGCTCTGGCACTTCTTCAAGATACTTTAAAATGCCGCCTTCGAGGTGGTAAACGTCTTCAAAACCTTGCTCTTTCAAATAGGCAGTAGATTTTTCGCAGCGGATGCCACCGGTGCAAAACATCGCGACTTTTTTGTGTTTTTTGGCATCCAAATGCTCTTCTACATACTGGGGGAATTCACGAAAAGTCTCGGTCATTGGATTAACCGCATTTTTGAAGGTGCCGATTTGAATTTCGTAATCATTGCGGGTGTCGACCAACAATACGTCTGGGTCAGAAATCAGTGCATTCCAATCTTTGGGTTTAACATAAGAGCCGACCACTTCGTTAGGGTCTATGCCTTCAACGCCCATGGTGACGATTTCTTTTTTCAGTTTTACTTTGGTGCGGTAAAACGGCATGTTCTCATCAAAAGATTCTTTGTGAACGATGTTGTCGAGTCCCGGCTGTTGGTTTAACCAATTAAGCAGGTTGTTTACGCCTTCACGGCTACCTGCAACGGTGCCGTTAATGCCTTCTGCGGCAAGTAACAAGGTGCCTTTTATGCCATGGGCTTCCATGGTTTCGAGCAGAGGTTGACGCAATTGTGTAAAGTTTTCAAGACGAACGAATTTGTAAAGTGCGCAAACCACGACAACAGGAGTATTTACTCCGACGGTATTTTCAGACATATTGTATTTCCTAGCGAGCTGGAACGTAAATCCAGAGCAAAATTAATGAGCCGCGCATTCTACCCTAGTAGCGCTCACTTTGCAGCCATCAACAACAAATCAGCATAAAAATAAATCAATACTTGGAGAGCTTTACATGCCATTAGTTAACCCACTGGCCCCAGATGCCAACGAAGAAGTCGCCGAACTGGCGCGTTTTTTTAATGAGACTCTG
Source organism: uncultured Alteromonadaceae bacterium (assembly GCA_938085045.1). Classification (GTDB taxonomy): domain Bacteria; phylum Pseudomonadota; class Gammaproteobacteria; order Enterobacterales; family Alteromonadaceae; genus JABSOG01. Next base: position 7,860 of record CALKGI010000154.1, on the reverse strand, counting down.
GGTTTTTGCCCCAACAGCGTACTCACCATGCAACGCAGGCCAGCCATCGCCAAAGCTTTTATTAATCTGAACATGGCGGTAATGGAGAATCAAGGCCGGGTTACCAGTGCACTCAAACGCCTGATTGGTTATATGTCGAGCCACGCAACAGGTTGTCGTTATTGTCAAGCTCATACCATTCGTGCGGCAGAGCGTTACGGGGCCGAGCAAGAGAAAATGGAGAATGTCTGGGAATTTAGAACTCATCCGGCGTTCACTGAAGCCGAACGCGTTGCCCTTGAATTGTCGATTGCCGCGTCAAGCATACCCAATGCTGTAGACGAAGCACTGCAAGCCAAAATGAACGAACATTGGGATGAGGGCGAAATCGTCGAAATTCTGGGTGTTATCGCGCTATTTGGTTACCTCAACCGCTGGAATGATTCCATGGCAACGACACTTGAAGAAGGTGCAATAGAATCAGGCCAGCAATGGTTGGCTTCTGAAGGTTGGGAAACAGGCAAGCATCAATAAATAACAATCAAAGTGAAAGCCTTCAATCGAAGGCTTTTCATTTTATTGGACCACCCCACTGTATAGCATTTCATTTGATTATCTGACAAACTGACCCAATGAAAAGAATCCTCCGCCAATTAAGCAGAAAACCCAGACATGTGCTCAAGCTCTCTAGGCGCAAGTTACGCCGCAGTATGCTTAAAATCAAAGTTGCATTATCGCAAGAAAAAGCCGAAACCCGTGAAATGCTACATATTTACCATATGTCACTTAGGGGCGAGAACAAACCCGGCGAAATGAAGATTGCCAACAAGCAGTTTTTCGACATCGTTAAAGGTCTCGGCCTTGGTGTTTTTGCAGTCTTACCATTTGCACCTATTACCATCCCTATTATTGTCAAACTCGGCAAGACGGTAGGGGTAGACATCCTACCCAGCGCTTTTAATACATCTCAAGAAAATGAAAAACCTGCACAAATCGAAGATAAGTCGAATTCTATTCATAAAAAGTCACCTCATAAATAGCACAGAATAGTAAAAAATAGGTTCAGCCCCCGGTAAATTCTTGCTAAACTCGCGCGCTAAATATCAATGATGATAAACACAATAGTGACAATAATGATTGGGATTAAAGATTAATGGATACAGTATTTTTTTGGCTGTCCAAATTGGTGTGGTTGTTAGTCTCACCCTCTTCAGTGTTGGTACTGTTAATGCTTGGCGGCTGGATTTTGCTATTAACTAACCGTTATGGCCCTGCAAAAAAGTGTTTTTCGTTATTGGCCGTGCTGATGCTAGCCATTACAACCCTACCGATTGGCAAATGGATGTTGCTCCCTCTAGAGTTACGCTTTGTTACCAACCCCAAATTACCAGAAAAAGTCGATGGTATTGTTGTTTTGTCTGGTTCAGAAAAGGCCTTACTCAGCAATTATTGGCAGCAAGAAGAATTCGGCGGCAGTGCCGAGCGCAATTTAGCCTTTATGGAATTGGCCAGACGCTACCCACAAGCCAAACTGGTATACACAGGAGGCACTGGCAGCCTAACAAATCAACAATTCAAAGAAGCAGATGTCGCCAAAAGCTTGTATCAACGCCAAGGTTTAGATGTCAGCAAAATTCTGTTTGAAACCCAAGCCAGAAATACAGCAGAGAATGCCAAGCTAAGCCATCAAATGATCAATCCCCGCAAGGGCGAAAATTGGATTTTGATCACAACGGCATGGCATATGCCGCGTTCAATCGGATTGTTTTGCCAACAACAATGGCCGATGCTGCCCTACCCGGTTGACCATTGGACTTTGCCAAGTGGCGCCTTTCAATTAAGTTGGGCATTTTCTGAACATTTAAGCAACGTCAATATGGCCACTAAAGAATGGCTGGGACTGCTTGCCTACTATGTTACAGGTAAAACCCCTTCTCTATTGCCGCAACATTGCCTACCACAGGGCTAATGAACCCATAGCTTTTTCTTCAAATTAAGATAGTTTGCCACACCCTCTTTCCTTTAGACGTCTAAACACCTATAATGTTAGATGTTTAGGTTTCCTTATTTCTATTTGAAAGAGTTGAAACAGGTTTAGTGCGTTTTAGTGGAGTATCGGGTCTTGAAAAAAGCAATACAGCAATCGACATCATTTGGCATTTTAGAGCAACAGCTGGCAAACCGTATATTGGTGCTCGACGGTGCTATGGGCACCATGATCCAAAGCTATCAGTTTTCTGAGCAAGATTACCGTGGCGAACGTTTTGCCGATTGGCCGAGCGATCTAAAAGGTAACAATGACCTGTTGTCATTGACCCAACCCTCAGCAATCAAAGACATTCATAGTCAATACTTGGCTGCTGGTGCCGATATCATCGAAACCAATACGTTTAACGCCACCACCATCGCCATGGCCGATTACGACATGGAAGCCATCAGCAAAGACATTAACTTTGAATCAGCCAAATTGGCCCGCGAAATTGCTGATGAATACACAGCACAAAACCCCGATAAACCCCGTTTTGTCGCCGGTGTGCTCGGTCCAACAAATCGTACATGTTCGATTTCACCCGATGTTAACGACCCGGCTTTTCGTAATGTCACATTTGATGAATTAAAAGACGCTTATATAGAGTCAACACATGCGCTGATTGATGGTGGCGCAGACATTATTCTAATCGAAACCATATTCGATACGCTTAACGCCAAAGCCGCTGTATTCGCAGTTGAGCAAGTTTATGCCGACTTAGGTAAACGTTACCCAGTAATGATCTCGGGCACCATCACCGATGCCTCAGGGCGCACCCTGTCAGGCCAAACAACTGAAGCCTTTTATAACTCGCTGGCTCATGCCAAACCCGTATCGTTTGGTTTGAACTGCGCATTGGGGCCTAAAGAATTACGTCAATACGTCGAAGAGTTAAGCCGCATCAGCGAATGTGCTGTTTCTGCACACCCTAATGCTGGTTTACCCAACGCCTTTGGCGAATACGACTTGATGCCTGATGAAATGAACGTTCATATTAAAGAATGGGCTGAATCTGGCATGTTGAACATTGTTGGTGGTTGTTGTGGTACCACTCCAGAACATATTCAAGGCATGGCAGATGCAGTTGCAAGCGTAAGCCCTCGTGCCAAGGCCGATATTAAAGTGGCTTGCCGTCTGTCGGGCCTTGAAGCATTAACCATTGAAGACAGTTCGTTGTTTGTTAATGTAGGTGAACGAACCAATGTGACGGGTTCGGCCAAATTCAAAAAACTGATTAAGCAAGACCGTTACGACGATGCCATTTCTGTTGCCTTGCAACAGGTTGAAAGCGGTGCACAAATTATCGACATCAATATGGATGAAGGCATGCTCGACTCACAAGAGGCGATGCACCGCTTTTTGAATCTGATAGCTGGTGAGCCAGACATCGCCAAAGTGCCTGTGATGATTGATTCATCGAAATGGGACATACTCGAAGCCGGACTCAAGTGTGTTCAAGGTAAATCAATTGTAAACTCAATTAGCCTAAAAGAAGGCGAAGAAAACTTCCGCCATCAGGCCGAATTAGTGCGCCGTTATGGTGCTGCGGTTATCGTCATGGCCTTTGATGAAGTTGGCCAGGCCGACACCAAAGAACGTAAAGTCGAAATATGTACCCGTGCCTATAAAATTCTGGTAGATGAACTGAACTTTCCACCACAAGACATCATTTTCGACCCCAATATCTTTGCTGTTGCTACCGGTATTGAAGAGCATAACAACTACGCGGTTGATTTTATTGAAGCAACAGGCGAAATCAAACGCACTTTGCCACACGCCATGATCTCTGGCGGCGTATCTAACGTCTCGTTCTCATTCAGGGGCAACAACGCCGTACGTGAAGCGATACACGCGGTGTTCTTATATCACTGTATCAAGCAGGGTATGGACATGGGTATCGTCAACGCCGGACAATTAGCCATTTATGCCGACATACCCGAAGACTTGCGTTTGGCAGTAGAAGACGTCATTCAAAACAGTGATGACGGTGCCACTGAGAGAATGCTCGACATAGCTGAAAAATACAGCGGCAAAGGTGGCTCAAACAGCAGTACTGTTGATTTAAGCTGGCGCGAATTGCCCACCAACAAACGCCTCGAACATGCGTTGGTAAAAGGCATTAATACCTACATTGTAGAAGATACTGAAGCGGCCAGACTTGAAGCCGAACGCCCGTTACACGTTATTGAAGGGCCGTTGATGGACGGCATGAACGTGGTGGGCGACTTATTTGGTGAAGGCCAAATGTTTTTACCTCAAGTGGTTAAATCTGCCCGGGTAATGAAGCAAGCAGTTGCCCATTTACAGCCATTTATCGAACTCGAAAAAACCGAAATTACCACCAATGGTAAAGTCTTGATGGCCACCGTAAAAGGCGATGTGCACGATATAGGCAAGAACATAGTTGGTGTGGTATTGCAGTGTAATAACTACGAGATTGTCGACTTGGGCGTGATGGTATCTTGTGAAAAAATTCTCCAAGTGGCCAAAGAACAAAAGTGCGATGTGATTGGTTTGTCGGGCCTTATTACACCATCGTTAGATGAAATGGTGCACGTAGCCAAAGAAATGACTCGTCAGGGTTTCACCATTCCGTTATTGATTGGTGGTGCTACGACCTCAAAAGCGCATACCGCAGTAAAAATTCAGCAGCATTACAAACATGGTGTGGTTTACGTTGCTAACGCATCGCGTTCGGTGTCGGTTGTGCAAACACTACTATCAGATAAAAAAGCCGAATTCTTAGCGGGCATCGACAAAGAATACGAAAAAGTTCGAGCACGTCACTACGCCAAAGGCCCACGTTCAAGCCTAATTTCGCTTAAAAAGGCCAGAGCCAATGGTGTGCCAATCAGCTTTGACGATTACACGCCAGTTAAACCTCAGCAATTGGGCGTAACAGTGCTCGATGACGTGTGCTTAAAAACAGTGCGTAACTATATCGACTGGACGCCATTCTTTATGACTTGGCAGCTGTCTGGTAAATATCCCAAGATACTCACCCACGAATTAATTGGCGAAACCGCCACCGATTTGTTTAACGATGCCAACGAAATGCTCGACCAAATCATTGCCGCAAAATCGGTCGGTGCCAAAGCCGTATTTGGCCTATTCCCGGCCAACAGAAGTGGCGACGACATCACCATTTACGAAGATGAATCACGAACACAGGTCAAACAGGTCATTCACCAGTTGCGTCAACAAAGCAAAAAGCCCGCAGGTCAGTTTAATCGCTGCTTGAGCGACTACATGGCACCAGATGATTCAGGCATTGAAGATTATATTGGCGCATTTGCCGTATCTGCCGGATTTGGCGCAGACGAACTTGTCGCGGCATATGACGCCAATCACGACAGCTACAACAGCATTTTGCTCAAAGCCGTATGTGACCGTTTAGCCGAAGCACTAGCGGAATATTTGCATCAGCAAATTCGCATCAATTACTGGGGTTATGCCAAAGACGAAAGCTTAGATAACGACTCGCTTATTCGCGAACAATATCAAGGCATTCGTCCGGCCCCGGGTTATCCGGCGTGTCCTGAGCATACCGAAAAAGGCTTGCTGTGGAACATGCTAAATGTTGAAGAAAACATAGGAATGCAGCTAACCAGTAGTTACGCCATGTGGCCGGGCGCCGCAGTGAGTGGTTGGTATTTTGCTCACCCTGAATCGAAATATTTTGCAGTTGCAAAAATTACCGAAGAGCAAGTGATTGATTATGCCAAGCGTACGCAATTAACGCTCGAAGAAGCCGAGCGCTGGCTGGCATCGAACCTAGACTATGAGCCGGGTCAGGCAGAACAAAGCCAAGCTGCGTAATCGACCATTTATTCACATGACAAAAAGAATTAAAATCAAAATTAGATACAAGAGAACACCATGAAAGTTATTGAACATATAGATAAAGCGACTAATCCGCTGTTCAGTTTTGAAATTGTGCCACCACCGCGTGGCCGTTCAATTCAAGACATTGTTGATGTTGTTAAAATTTTAGCACCATACAACCCACCATGGATTGATGTAACCTCACATCCTTCTGGCGCGTTTTACAACGAGCGTGACGACGGTACTGTCGAAAGACGTATTTATAAAAAACGTCCGGGTACCATCGGTATTTGTGGTGTTATTCAAAACCGTTTTAAAATCGACACCGTCACCCATTTGTTGTGCAGTGGATTCAGTAAAGAAGAAACCGAAGATGCCTTGATAGAGCTTAACTATTTGGGTATTCACAATATTTTGGCGTTGAAGGGCGATGGTCCCAACTACAACAAGAAAATATCTAAATCTCGCACGCTTAACGAATATGCCAGCGATTTAGTCGAACAGGTTAATCAACTTAGAAACGGTGAATTTCTTGACGAGATCGCCGACTGCGCCAAGCTCGACTTTTGCGTAGGTGTGGCTGGTTATCCAGAAAAACACTTTGAAGCACCAAACTTACAAACCGACATCGTCAACCTTAAAAGAAAGGTCGATGCAGGCGCAGACTACGTCACCACTCAGATGTTTTATGACAACAAAAACTACTTCAACTTTGTTAAAGACTGTAGAGCAGCAGACATTAATGTGCCTATTATTCCGGGTCTTAAAATCATTCGCTCGGTGAAGCAGTTGCAATCAATCCCGCGTCATTTCTACGTGAACTTCCCTGATGACTTTGTAAACGAAGTACTAGAAAACCCAAAACACGTTGTTGAACTAGGCATAGCGCACGCCATTAAACAAACCGATGAGTTATTGGCCTCTGGGCTGCCGGGTGTACATTTTTACGTGATGAATGATGCCAAGTCGGTGGCCAAGGTTATTGAGCGATTTGTTTAGTCTGTTATTAGATGTTTAAAAAGGGCAATCACGGGGAATTGCCCCTACATTGCCCCGACATTACTCAATAGCTGCATCCTTGCAGCTATCCAGCTCGGCCCTACTACGATAAAACCTCCATCCTTAGTCTTTTCTCTTTCATCTGTGGCGGTTGGGCACCTCAGTGAAACTATTCCTTGTATACAATCACCGCAGTGATGAATCCATTGTATGATGCGTAGCCAAATAATGGCTTGAGTTATCGGACTAAATGCTATTGAATTCGGCCTTTTCAATGGTTTACAAAAGTTTCGGGTTAAATGATTCGCTGTAAACGACGCATAACGACATTCAAAACCTTTCTCACTTAATTTATTTTACTGGTTAAATAAACAACTGTATATTAAACCACCATCATTCATGTTATATTTTTGTCATTACCCCTTTCGAGCAGTTTCAGTGAGCAAATAAAGGCGATATACCATGACCAAATCAATGATCAATTTAAATCTTACGACAGATGTTAAACAACTCATCCAAAGTGCGAAACAACGTGCGGCAGTGGCTGTTAATGCCGAGCTGACTTTGTTGTATTGGCAGGTGGGAAAACGTATTGCTGACGAAGTGTTAAAAGGTGAGCGTGGAGAATATGGTCAACAGGTTCTCCCCGAACTTGCAAAGCAATTAACCTGTGAGTTTGGTAGAGGTTGGACAAGTAGAAACCTTTCTCATATGGTCAAATTTGCAGAATCATTTCCCGATTCTAAAATTGTGTACGCACTGCGTACACAATTGAGTTGGACCCACATTAGAGCGCTAATTGCTATTGACGAACCATTGAAACGAGACTTTTATGTGCAAATGACCACAACAGAACGTTGGTCAACCCGCACGCTGAATGAGCGCATCGACTCTTTGCTTTTTGAACGAACTGCAATCTCAAAAAAGCCCGAAGACACAATAGTTCTAGAACTCACGCAGCTCAGAGACCAAGGCAAGGTCAACGAAGATTTGATATTAAAAGACCCCTACATACTCGACTTTTTGGC
>CALKGI010000153.1 GCA_938085045.1 uncultured Alteromonadaceae bacterium | reverse complement strand
CCTCACCTCGGGTGTTGCTCACGAAATCAACAACCCCAACAATTTTGTTCATGTTAGTGCACAGAACCTGCAAGTTGATTTGACCCGCCTCAACAAGTTTCTTATTGCACTGGCCGGCGATAACGCCGATGAAGCTGTGCTCGCCAGCTTTGCCCGGCAATTCGCGCCCTTGCACAAACATATCGAAATGATCACCGAAGGGTCCACCCGTATCAAAGACATCGTCCAAGACTTACGTATTTTTACCCAGCTAGATGCCGGTAAACGAAAAGAAATTAATGTCTGTGATTGCATTCATTCGACGGTGAATTTGGTGCGAACCAATAACCTTAAAGTGGTTGAGTTTGTTTTCGACCTACCACCACAATTAATGCTTAGGTGCTACCCGGCACAGCTCAATCAAGTATTTATGAACCTTATCGTCAACGCTTGTGATGCCATTCGCCAAAGACTATTACACCAAGCCTCGACCCAGCCAGAAGTCGAGCGCGGTACCGTGACCATTGTTTGCAGGCAATTTAGTGACAGCATAGAGATCACCATAAAAGACGATGGTTACGGCATGACCGAACAAACAAAAACCAAACTGTTCGAACCCTTTTACACCACCAAAGACGTCGGCGAAGGTTCAGGCTTGGGCTTGTCTATTTCATATGGCATTGTTCAAAAGCACCAAGGCAAGCTGACAGTCGAGTCAAAATTGGGTAAAGGCTCGATGTTTACGTTAACCTTACCGAGTATTTAATTGCCAATGTGGTAGCCTGTTAATTTTGCTATACACTTAATTCTATACCTCATCAAAAAGGAATATCGGCATAGTGAATCGAAATCAACGTCTAACAAAACTGATAATGTGGGTTGTGCTGACGTTGTGTGCGATGAATTGTACTGCCAAACCCTTGGTATTAAATGACAACACTGAACAATATCCTCTGGGACTCAAACTCGAACTATTAGAAGACCCACAAGCCCAGTGGAGCCTCTCAGAGGTTTTAGCCGCACCACTTAAAGACCAATTCGTTGCCAGCACCCAAGAAATACCCAATTTCGCCTTCACCGATTCAGCTTACTGGGCAAAAATAACCCTCCAAAGTCAATCTAAACAGACCAAAACTTGGTTGCTTGAGGTTGGCTACGCAATGCTTGATAAGGTCGACGTATCAATGATCACCTTAGGCCGAGTGGAGCAAACCTGGCAAACAGGCGATCTGCTGCCTTTTGCTTATCGACCCATTGAACACACCAATTTTGTGTTTCCCATCACCTTTAGGCCCAACCAAAGAGTCACCCTATTAATACGGGTTCAAACTCGAGGGTCGACCCAATTGCCGCTTACCCTTTATACATCAGAGCGTTTTATTGAAAAAACCAATAAAATCACCCTCGGCCTAGGGTTATATTTTGGCATCATGCTGGTGATGATGTTGTACAACACCTTTATTTACGTGTCAGTACGCGACAAAAGCTATTTGTATTACGTGTTGTATATTGCCTTTTTCAGCCTTGGCATGCTCAGCATCAATGGCTTGGCCTACCAATACTTGTGGCCCGACAGCCCATGGTGGGCCAACCGAGCACTACAATTTTGCCTAGCATTTTATACTATTTGGATGCTGCTGTTTGCCCGGCGCTTTTTGCGTATTAAAGATCATAACCAAATACTGTACAGAGGTTTTTTGGTGATGATGGTGCTAAATGTTTTGCAGGTAATTGGCTCGTTGGTACTGAGCCCCGACGTTATCATCCCCCTAATCGTTGCGAGCCAATTTGTTTTCATAGTGGGCGTACTAGTCGCTGCCATCGTCAGCCATCGACAGGGTTTTCGCCCAGCACGATTTTTTCTATTCGCTTTCGCCGGACTTATGGTCGGCGGCGCCCTGCGTGCCCTATTGGCACAAGGTTTGGTACCTAACGTGTTTATCACCGAATATGGCGTGCAGATTGGTTCGGCACTTGAGGTCATTTTATTGTCGTTGGCGCTGGCCGACCGAATAAACCTATTACAAAAGCAAGCCAACGATAAAGACCAATTGGCCCGCGAAAACGCCGAAAAAGCCAATCAGGCCAAAAGCATTTTTATTGCCAATATCTCTCACGAAATTCGCACCCCGCTCAACGCCGTACTGGGTTATACCCAAATGCTCGAAAGAGACCGAAAACTTGACGAAAAGCAACAACACTCAGTAGGGGTGATAGCCAAATCTAGCGAACACCTGCTGGAAGTGATCAACGATATTCTTGATATATCAAAAATCGAAGCCAACGCAATGACACTCGCGCCAGTAGATTTTGAACTGGTTGATTTGGTCGAGGGTATTGGTGTGATGTTTGAAGGGCGCTGTATCGACAAAAACTTAACTTGGCACTTACAAAGTCAATGCAATCGACCAATTGGGGTTTATGGCGATCAGGTTAAGCTACGTCAAATATTGATAAACCTGCTAGGCAACGCGGTCAAATTCACCCGCAAAGGCACCGTAGGTTTGCACCTATCATCGCCCAAACCCGGACATTACCACTTTGAGGTGACAGACAACGGCCCGGGTATTGACCAGAACGATCATGATGAAATATTTACGGCCTTTGGCCAGACACTAGAAGGCTCTAAACACGGTGGCACCGGCCTAGGTTTGGCCATTGCCAGCAAGCAAGTTGATTTAATGGGTGGCAAACTGCAAGTGAGTTCACAGCCCAATCTAGGCAGCCGGTTTTTCTTTACCTTAAGATTAGCCGATGCACATGGTCCCATAAAATCTCGCCATAACAGGAATAATCAAACCATGAAACTGGCCCCGGGCGTTTGTATTAGCGCAATGGTGGTCGACGACATTAAAGACAACCGCACCATTTTAAGGCAAATGTTAGAGGCGGTGGGCATTGACGTTACCGAAGCAGAGAACGGACTAGATGGACTGAATCAACTACATCAAACAACCGCTTTGCCAGACTTAGTTTTCATCGACATTAGAATGCCGATTATGGACGGTATAAAAATGCTCAGGCATATCCATCATGATTTCTCTGGTAAATGCCCCAACTGCATTGTAGTCACGGCCCACGCCATGCAAACAGATGTAGAGCATTATCTCAACGAAGGGTTCGACCACTATATTGCCAAACCCTTTCGTATAGAGGCGATTTACGAATGTATTCATCACCTGCTGGATGTTGAGTTTGAATATCATGATGAAGAAAAACCACAATAACCACATTCGAACACTAACAAGAAAAATAGACTACCCTTGTCAGTCAAACAGATAAAAGTAAAAGGCTTGCACATGAATCATGATGACATCGATTTAACTGGCTCCAAAGTTTTGGTGGTAGATGATACCCCGGCCAATATGGACGTGCTTCGCGGTATACTCGAAGAACAAGGTTATCGTATTTTTGCTGCTCCAAGCGGCGAGGTAGCTTTGAAAATTGCCCCTCGAACCCTGCCCGATATTATTTTGCTTGATGTGATGATGCCAGGTATTGATGGCCTAGAAACTTGCCGCATACTAAAAAAAGACCCATTAACCAAAGACATTCCCATTATTTTTGTCAGTGCAAAAACCGATATTCAAGATATCATCGACGGCTTCAAGGTCGGTGCGGTAGATTACATCAACAAACCCATCCGCCGTGAAGAAGTATTAGTTAGAGTGCACACTCACCTAGAAATTGTTGCATTGTTTAAAGCGCAAGAAAAACTCTCTCAAGTATTAGCGCAAAAAAATGCCGAGCTTATAGAAACTCAGCAACAACTGGTGCAGTCAGAAAAAATGGCTTCGCTTGGCACATTAACAGCAGGCGTTGCGCATGAAATCAACAACCCCAACAACTTTGTCAACGTCAGCGCCCAAAACCTCGCCTTTGACGTTGAACAACTCAACAAATTCATAGTCGCCTTAGCAGGCGATAATGCCGACGAGGTGGTATTAAACAGTTTTCGTGAGCAATTTAGGCCTTTATATCGTCATGTCAGTACCATCAAAGAAGGTTCAGACCGGATTAAAACCATCGTCCAAGATTTACGAGCATTTTCGCAACTGGATTCATTCAGCAAAAAAATCGTCGATGTTAGCGATTGCTTACAATCGACAGTCAATCTGGTCAAAACCAACTTTCTTAGCGTGGCAATGTTCGACTGCGAATTTGGCACTGACTTGACATTATTGTGTTATCCGGCGCAATTAAATCAGGTTTTTATGAACTTAATCATCAACGCTTGCGATGCCATCCGCCAAAAACAGCAGCAACAATTTCAAGCCAAAGAATCTGAAATTGTGTTGGGTAAAGTGGTTATCAGCTGTCACAAAACAGACAAAGAAATGATAATTTCAGTCAAAGACGATGGCTGCGGTATGGATGAAGTGACCAGAAATAAACTCTATGAACCGTTTTACACCACCAAAGATGTCGGCGAAGGCAGCGGCCTAGGGCTGTCGATATCTTATGGTATTGTGCAAAAGCACAATGGGAAATTGACCGAAGAAACTGTATTAGGGGAAGGGTCTTGTTTTACGCTGTCTTTGCCGATTGAGAAGTAATAACGGTGTAATTGCATGTAGGCCTATAGAAGTTGTGTATCAGTAATGCTAAAACAATAAAAGAGTCTATTTTATGTCAATTAAAACACTATTAATCCCACTGTTTGCAATCGTTTTTGTTACCTCACTCACCCTTGAAGCAGTACTAAAAGCTGTTCTTCGGATAAAATCGAACCAAATGCCTCAGGGCAATTAAATGACTATCCTTTTGTTAATAAACAAACTCACTACTGCGCTGAAAGTATCCATTTAATCCCCTGCCGAAAAGCCGCTGGTGCCGCCGACATATGACTTTGACCTTCAAGTATTGTGGTCTTTAACACCCATGGCAACTGAGTTTGCTTACTCCAATGTGCCATCCATTTTAACGCAGGCACTCTAAACCGTGGGTCATCGTCAGAACCGTCTGACACAAACAATCTAGGTAAAGCACTATTTTTAGTTGCCTCGGGCAAGTCTTGCAAAAAGAAATCCAAATTGCGGTGCAGCGCCGGATTACTGGCGATGTAACCGGCAAATAAGCCAGGATTGGTCATTGCAGTGTATAGTACAAATTGGCCGCCAAGAGATTGACCAAAAATAATTCTCTTTGTTGAATCTGCGGCATAACGACTTTCGACCAATGGTATCACTTGTTCACTTAATACGCGCTCGAATGCCCCCGCCCCTCCCCAATAACTTCGCTCTTTGGACTTGGCAGTAAAATCCCTACTTCGATTATTACCTAATTTAAAGTCACTCGTACCATAAGAAATACCGACGATGATCAGTTTAGGCACTTCTTGTGTAAATTCCATATACTGATAATAACTGGCCAATAAAGGAAAAGTGAGGCCTCCATCGAGTAAATACACCACCGGATATTTGGCTTTGATGTCGTAGTCGCTGGGCAATCGTACGAACAAATGATAGGTCTGCGTCGGTTTTTTTGTTATTAGCTGATGATACTTTGGGTCGCCCAAACCTTGCATCGCTTTTAAATTAAAGTCATTCGCCAAGGTTTTGGTGACAAAAAATAAGCAGGTGAACATCAAGACAAACGCGATAGTAGTTGGATTAGTGGCGCTATGGTGAAATGGTTTCATGTGCTGTCACCTAGATAAAACAGCTTGTCGCTGTGGTGTATCGATAGGTTTTAGTATGATTGATCATTGTCTGCCCGCCAAATCAGCTGCGATGAAAGGCATGGGGTTCGTTTTTGTGCATTGCTACCATGCTTGGAGTGCTCGTGCAAAGACGCACTTGGTTAGACAATACAAGTCTAGAGTCTACATTCAAGGCCTTGTATACTTGCGAGGCAATCCATAAAAGCAAACAACGCGCAAAAACACGTCAACTAAAAGATGATAACTATTGTCTTATTCGACCACGAAGATGGACACATATTAACCGAATTTTAGCTTTCTCTGTCATGCTGTCTTAGGAGCTGACGTCGATTACGTAGATCTTGGAAGAGAATTTATTGAAGATTTCCAACCACTTATGACACATGAGAAGAATTTGGTATATTGTCGCGAGTGTTAGTTTTGCAAAATTAACTACGCTCAGCACCTTGAACTTTTACACAGAATGGTCTGGACGGTTTCGTTGTAGAGATATAACAAATTTTTGTGTAAATCGGCAGCATTGATGTAATATTTAAGCTTTTAAATAAAACAGCTATCAGTTTGGCTGATAAGTCAAATACCTAGAATCGATTAACAGTCCGTAAATCTTCAACTATTGAAGTGTATCCAACCGATTGTGACAACGTTAACAGGCTAATACAATTATGGATTTCACATCGAAAATTTATTGTCCAATTTGTGTTCAACAGACCGAACATCATCAACACGATAAAGGCTTTGGAACGGTAATGGGATTTGCATTTACTTTGTTTTCATTTGGTTTATTTTTACCATTTTACTTGCGATTTCTATTTAAAAAGCGAGTGCCATTGTGCTTAAATTGTGGGCAATACAATAAGGAAAGATAAGCAGTCCTACCACTGTTTATCTCTGATCGCTAGTGACTACAGCTAGCAGTCACGGGAACGGCGAATGGTATTATGGATTGGTCGAATCATTCAACCGTCTTTCGATTTAGTCCGGACAGGTTTGTTGTGACCCCCCCTCAACCCATTTATGGGGTATCTGTAATTTAAGTTTTTTTATTCCCAGCATTCCATCTTCGGTCTACATCAAACCCACGGTGAGAGGGTTATCGGTATCGAATTCCTGCTTTGAGTTGGGGTTGCGAAAGTGTTCCCTTCAGCCCAGCGGCTTGGCTACTGTTCGCCCAAAGCGAGCAAAGAGATAATTTTCTAAGGCGTTTTTGTTGACTGGTTTGCATGAAGATTCTAATTAATAATGGCTGGTATTCGAATACGATGCCTTGGTCCTATTAACCTACTATGTTATGACTAATTGCCATTTCAATAGCACTTTTGAAAATACGTAATTCTTTGCCCTTTAACTCATAGTTAATCAAAACACATTCATCCAGGCTTGGATCATAATGCTCGTGAAATTTAACAAAATATCGGTCATCTTCTGTTATTTGAATTATTGCCCAAAATCGACATTCTGAGACGCAACCAGACAAGTAGACCATGCCATTATCGAACGATACTTTCCAATACTTTTTCGACTCTTCCCATAACGTTATTGAAGTACCATTTTCATATAAGCATGAAATAAATGAGTACCGCGCATTGCTTTCATAGTGTTGGCAAAACTCAAGGATTGGGGTGACTGAAATGACCTGTGACCGGTATTTTTTGGCCTTTTTAGACACTAAGCATTTGTCTGCGAAAGCATTAATTTCCTTATCAGAAAACGGATAGCTTTCAAGCCACAGCAGGCGACATTGGACAACCTGAGTCCCTTCTATTTCAGCTTTGTTGTCATCCCAGCCATTAAATTGGGAATCCTGAGGGTACCACAAAACGTAGTAGCTCAAGTCTTGGACAAAGACTGTCGTTGACTCGATGTATACATCGGCCCGTTGGCCCCTTTTTGGCATTAGTTTATCATCAGCCAATTCGCTGTCAAAATCTCTAGGCCAGAAGCCCGGTGCTATATCCATGATATTTCCTCCAAAATAGTGATAGCTACCCTTATGTAACGTAACTCTGAGACATTTAGAGAACTTTTAAATCAGTCCTATTCGCCCAAAGCGAGCAAGAAAGCCTTTGGCTTAACCTTTATTGTTTACTAGTTTACACGAGAAATTAAATAGCAATTATAGTGTCAGATCATGAAACTTGAATTCTTCAACTTATTTTGGTATTAACTCATGACTTGATACTGAAATTCATTGGCTGAATAATGTAATTTGAAGCATGAATGCAGGGTAACAGCAGCTAGTTACAATCCATATTTTTCATTTCAAATGAGTACCCAGTCAGACCCAAGTCAGTAAAATAATTCAAGGTTGATACCAATGGAGCTGTGGCCTGTGTAATGTAATTGTACTGCTTTTCTCGGATAATGGGGTTTTTGAATTTTATATTTGCGTTGGCAAGCGCTTTTAAAATGATGGGTTCCAATTCACATTGATAGACTTGCATTGCGCACAGGACATCCTGAGAATCAGCACCAGTTAGCGCCGATACTCCTTTGGGAGTTTCTTTTGAGTTTTTCATTTTTTGATTTAAATCAAATTTTTTGCTAGCGACCTGTAATTTCAGTAGTTCGATCTCAGTTACAGTTTTATCCGTTTCAGCACTTAACTTAGCTGCTTCAGCCCTTAACTTTGTGGCCTCTGACAACCCCTTGTCTAAATTCACATAGGCATCAGTAAATGCGGTTACAGTAAGTCCAAAAGCTAATAGTGTTGTCAGTACAGGATGCTGATTGCTGGCCTTGCCAAGAGCGTCTATAGCGCCAGCTAGATCAACAATTTGTGATCCAAGTACAATAGAATTGACAAGAATATCTTCTTCCGCACCTATCAAAGTCATCCATTTATTTCCTGTGAACACGCTATCAATATCTTCTTTTTTTACTTTATCTGTCGTTGTCAGTAAATAGAACAGGAAGTTATATGCTATCTGGATATTCCCGAACAGACGAGCTTGGTTTAACGGTGAAAGACAAAAATCTCCTTCTAATGTGATACGTAGCAGCGGGACTAATTGTGCATCTTTGGATTGACGACGGCTCTTTTTCTGTCTAGCTTCATTTAAATCAATCTCATCTTGAAAAATGGCAGACTGGATTTGTTCTTCAGTCAGTCCTTCCAAATTGTTCAACGCTTTGCGAGACCGAAAAATAGTTTGTTTTAGTGTTGGGTTTGGTAAATATCCCGTTACAGACGATATTTGACTTAAATCGGCTTTGCCAAATTCAACAATCCCCTTGCCAAAGGTTGCCTTATCAAAATTAATATACCCTTTGCCAAATATTGATATACCGAAATTAACATCCCCTTTGTCAAAAGATGCGTCATAAAAATTAACCCCACCATCGCCAAAATTGGCTTCACCAAAATCAACGTCCCCTTTGCCAAAAGTTACTAGACTAAAATTCAAATCCCCTCCGTCAAAGGTTGCTCTTTTAAAACTAACGTTCCCATCGCCAAATTGGACGCTACGAAAGTTAACATACCCCTTGCCAAAAGTTGCCTCATCAAAACGAACCTCCCCTTTTGGGAAGTTGAAATACTCAAAAGTAATGAGATTATGTTTTTTTGTACGTTCTTTACTAAAATCTACGTACCTAAAGTCTACGTCAGCCACCGGATTTTCTTTGACCCAGTGGTTCCAAGCTTTCCTGCCCTCGCGCCATATCGCTAACGCCTCTTCGCCTCCGATGGTGATTTTATCTTTTGGTATATCGTCTGTCGCCATAGCGAATTCTTTGTTGCTCTTTGATGTGATGCCTAATATGGTAACATAAAATATTGGTGTAGATCATAATTGGTGGATTGACGTCAGTACAGAGTCTAGAATGCCGATCAAATTGATGCCGCCACTGGCTTATGCTTAAGCTGTACAACCGCAATTATGGGCAGCAATTCAACCCGACTCATATTGTAGGTCGGCTTAGGGGGGTGGGTATCCTAGGCCTTATACCAGAATCAATCATCAAACAGTGAGGGGTTGCCCCTTGTACACTTTACAACCCCGCCATCGCTGTATAAATAATCCCACACCCCAAAACAAAAGCGGCGCAACATCCAAACTTCACTATACAAACATTAATCCTAAACAGCCAAATGGCACGAATAATAGTTGCTCGCAATGTGGCAAAAGCGAGCAATATTTGAATTCTACCGACTGAAATTTTACTATTGAGAAATGTAACCGAATAGGATGTCACCATACTGAAATCTTATAGGATGTGTATTGATTATTTTGGGACAGTTAGCGACGGCATTTATTTATAAATATACAGCCCTCTCTCGTCTAGCCAGCGACGAATACCTAAACCTTCTTCGAAACCCCTCGCCTGCGAACCATCATCATAGCCGCCCCAACTAAAACCACCGGCAGCAAAAACCCCACAACACGCAGCCAGTTATTTGCCCCAATCAGATAAATACACAAAGGCGATACCAGCACCGCCGACAGCGCCAGAAAATCTGGGTTTTTACGATAGAGCCCGCGCACCGATAACACCAAGCCGCTCAATACCGTGCCCCAAAAAACCAGCATGAATAAGATGCTTGGTAAGTTATGAAATATTTGCGATAAATAAACTTCCATCATTCACGCCAACGTTTTTTAAGTGATACTGAGGTTAAGCTAATTATGGTTGTTTTTTGACCACACACAACCTTTGAGTAGTTTATTGCCTTTGACTCTTGCCCCCTTGAAAAAGCCAATTCTAATGCCATTAAGGTATAAGCCTCCACAAACCAGAGAACTCTGTGAACTCAGCAAACAATAGCCAACCTGAAAAACAACCCAAAAAAACCAAAAGCGTAAAAGCCTTACTCCCCATATTTTCTTTTATTAAACCTTACAAGCTGGTCGTTGGTGCGGCCATGGTGGCGTTGTTGTTAACCGCAGGTATTAACTTGTCTTTGGGTCAGGGAGTTAAATATATTGTTGATCACGGTTTCATCGCCGGTTCTTCAGAACAGTTAGGCAATGCCATTTTGGTCCTCATTGGGCTTATTGCACTGTTGGCTATCGGTACTTTTAGTCGTTTTTATTTGGTGTCTTGGCTTGGCGAGCGAGTCAGCGCCGATATTCGTAAAGCCGTATTTAATCGAATAGTACAGTTGCACCCCAGCTACTTTGAAGAAAACCGCAGTGGCGAGCTGATGTCACGCTTAACCACAGACACCACTTTGTTGCAATCGATAATAGGTTCGTCATTATCAATGGCCCTGCGCAGTTCTTTGATGCTCATTGGCGGATTAATCATGCTGATGATCACCAATTTTAAACTGACATTACTAGTTGTTGCCTTTGTACCCTTAGTGTTAGCCCCTATGATGATTTCTGGGCGCAAAATCAGGCGCCTGTCGGCCAATTCACAAGATGCTATAGCCGATATCAGCACGTATGCTGGCGAAATCATCCAAAACATCAAAGTAGTGCAGAGTTACACCCACGAACAACGCGAACAAACCGCCTTTAAAGGCGAAGTAGAAAAAGCCTTTACGGTGGCCAAAAAGCGCATTGCACAACGCGCCTTGTTAATCGCCTCTATCATATTTTTGACCTTTAGCGCCATCAGCGTGATGCTGTACGTTGGCGGTGTAGATGTACTTGAAGGCAAAATCACAGGCGGCGAACTAAGCGCCTTTGTTTTTTACGCCATTATGGTTGCTATGTCGGTCGCGACTGTCGCCGAAGTCTATGGCGAATTACAACGGGCCGCAGGTTCAGCCGAGCGCCTACTCGAATTACTGGCAACAAAAAGTGATATTAACAGCCCACAAGCGCCTCGACCTCTAAATCAAGGCAATGAGCACGATACAGTTCAAGAGCCCGAAATTGTATTTCACAACGTAGAGTTCAATTATCCATCAAGACCCGATATGCCCGCGTTAAAAGACATCAACCTGAGCATACCCAAAGGCAAAATCATCGCACTTGTTGGCCCCTCGGGCGCAGGCAAAACCACGATGTTTGAACTACTGCTACGATTTTATGACCCACAAAAAGGCCAAATCAGTTTTAACGACAACAACATCACCCAACTTGACTTAACCGATTTACGAAAAACCATGGGAATGGTGCCTCAGCACCCGGTTTTGTTCAGCTCAGATGTTTGGCACAACATCCGCTACGGCAACCCCGATGCGTCTGACGAAGCCGTGATTGAAGCGGCAAAACGAGCGCACGCCCACGAATTCATTGAGAAACTGCCCGAAGGTTATGCCAGCTTTCTTGGTGAACAGGGCGTAAGGCTGTCGGGCGGTCAAAAGCAACGAATAGCGCTAGCTAGAGCCATTTTGAAAGACCCACAAGTCTTGTTACTAGACGAAGCCACCAGCGCGCTAGACGCCGAGAGTGAATCCCACGTTCAAGCGGCTTTAAACGAATTAATGAAAGACCGCACCACATTAATCATCGCCCATCGCCTGTCGACCGTAATACACGCCGACCTAATTGTGGTGATGGACAAAGGCCAAATCGTCGACATGGGCGACCATCAATCGTTGCTGGCGTCAGATGCCCTATATCAACGTTTGTGTGAGTTGCAATTTGATAAAGCCAACGAGCCTGATATCTCATTACAGGCGAGTTGAACATGACAGTAAACACCAAGTGGACAGCATTTAGAAAAGCCCTGCATGCTAACCCAGAGCTTTCGAACCAAGAAATGGTCACCGCGCAAAGTGTTTTGGCCCAGTTCGAGCATTTAAACCCTGATGAAATCCATCAGGGACTAGGTGGCACTGGCTTAGCTTTTGTTTACAACGGCGAAAATTCGGGGCCGACTACGCTAATTCGCTGCGAACTCGATGCCCTACCCATTCAAGAATCAAACACCTTTTGTCATCGTTCACAACATACCGGCGTATCACACAAATGCGGCCACGACGGCCATATGGCTATAGTCACTGCCGTGGGCGAAAAGCTTAAGAACAGCAAAATAAAATCAGGCCGAGCTGTCTTGTTATTTCAACCTGCTGAGGAAACCGGCGCAGGCGCGGTGCAGGTCATTGAAGACAAAAAGTTTGAATCATTAAAACCCGACTACGCTTTTGCCCTGCACAACCTGCCCGGTCAACCGCTTGGTGAGGTATTTGTTAAACCCGGCAGTTTTAATTGCGCTTCAAGAGGCATGACTGTAAAGCTTCTCGGCAAAACCAGCCATGCCGCCCATCCAGAAGATGGCATAAGCCCTGCCCGAGCGCTAGGTTACATCTTGGACCAATTGCCCAAAATGGCAGAGCCAATAAACGAATTTAGTTTGGTCACAGTGGTCGGTGCTACGTTGGGCGTAATTGATGAAACCGGGCAAGCACCTTTTGGCACCTCACCCGGCGAAGCGACCATAATGGCCACATTAAGAACCACCAGTAACGAAGCAATGGAATTACTGGTCACCAATACGGTCGATATGATTGAGCAATATGTAAACACCAGCGGCTTAAGCGTTGAATTTGGCTGGAATGATGTATTTTACGCATGCAACAACACTCAAGTCGGTTATGAAAAAGTGGTAGAGGCATGCAACAATTTAAGCATAAATTGCACAACATTAACTGAAGCTTACCGCTGGAGCGAAGACTTTGGTAAACTGCGCGATACCGCCAAAGAAGGCGCGATGTTTACTCTAGGCGCAGGCGCCGAGTCGCCGCAATTACACAACCCCGATTACGATTTTCCAGATAGCCTGATCACCACCGGGCGCGATATTTTTGTTGAGATCTTACGCTTGAACAATGGCTTGAAATAACTTTCATTTTTTAAATCAACCAAAAACCGATTACACTAAAATCAATTGAGCCAACTCAACCCACACCCAAGGAAACCCCATGTACCATATAGAATTTATCACCGAAGATGGCTGGGAAACAGCTTTCGCTTCGTGTCGCCGTTCGGCCTGTTTACTCGCCGATGCACTGGAAGATTGTTGTGGCGACGACATACGGGTTTATCATATTCAAGCCGCTGAGTCTGAAGACCAGTCGGTTGAACCTGTGATCAAAGTATTGCATTGGCGCGATGCCGTTGTTGATGGGCAGTATACTGATATTCATATAGGCAGTGGCCAACCTTAATTTCATTCGCCATGGCCTATACAATACATGGATGTATCGTCATTTTAACCTGTTGAAATATAAGCGTAGTTTCACTTGTTTAAACGAAGCATGCAGTGAAAACAATCTTCGATGATGGTTTTCAAACTTAGACTGGATACAAATGGATAACTAAAAAACTGGTGTTAATGCGCCCAAATTTGCTAACCTGAGCGCCGACAATCACGCTCAAGCAAAAATGGAACCGTTGGGCATAACAATAATGAATGGAATCATCCAGGAACCCATTAATGTCTAAACTCATCCTTAAAACCGCACTGGTTGCCAGTGTCATTGGTGTGCTTGGTGCTTGTTCAAGCAATGATGCCAATGAGCCTTCAGCCCAAATCAAAAGCACTTCTACTCAAAGTAAGGCTACCTCAATGCAACAAGGCCCTATTGCCAAAAAAGTCGACCATATTCTCAGCAAACACGGCGACGACCGTAACGACCAATATTACTGGTTGCGCGATGATACCCGTAAAAATCCTGAAGTTTTGGCTTATCTGGACGCAGAGAACGATTACACCACAAAGAAGATGGCTCATACCCAAACATTGCAAAAAAGCCTGTTTGATGAAATGACCGGACGCTTAGAACCCAATAAAGAATCAGTGCCTGTGTTTAGTAAGGGTTATTGGCGCTGGAGCAAATACGACGAAGGTAAAGACTACCGCATTCACATTCGTCAAAAAGGCAGTCGAGATGCACCAGAAGAGGTTTTGCTTGACCAAAACCAACGCGCTGAAGGTCACGAATACTACAGTTTGTCAGCACTGTCGCTAAGTGCCAATCAAAATCTAATGGCCATAAGTGAAGATACCGTCAGCCGGCGCAATTACGACATTCGAGTGAAAAACCTCACTACTGGCGAATTTGCCTCAGAAGTCATCGAAAACACTTCCGGCCAAGTGATTTGGGCCAACGATAACAAAACCTTTTTCTATGTCA
>CALKGI010000152.1 GCA_938085045.1 uncultured Alteromonadaceae bacterium | reverse complement strand
CTAAGTTAAAAGCATTTGTTGATGTTTTGCTTGACTGGAGTAAGGGGTTGAAATAACTATCTCAATCTGTGATAACTCTTAGTGTAGATTTGGCTTTGATTCGCTTATCGGTTTTAGTACAATTTGATTGCTATGGGCATTAAGACTATAGTTATTAAAACTAGTAGGGGAGAATATAACTTGAAGATTATCCTCACCAAGCCAGTTAAAAAGTGGCTTGATAAAGAAAAGTTTGTTGATGAAATAGATTTAGTTGAAGCCGCCAGTGAGGTTGTCGAACAGATATATGAAGCTAGTTTGGGCGGTAATTTATTTAAGAAAAGAATTGCAAATAACGCAGGCCAAGGTAAATCTGGCGGTTCTCGGCTCATTCTTGGATATCAAGCTCAAAATAATCTTTATTACCTTCATGTTTTTAATAAAAACGACAAAGGCAATATTAGTATTACAGAACTAAAAGCATTGAAAGCGAGAGTGAAAATCCTGCTTGGTTTAAACGAACAAGCGTTAGAAAAAGCAATCAAAGCTAACATCTTATTTGAGATTGGAGGTAGGCACAATGAGTAGAATTTTAGACGAAACAAAAGCTGAAATCGAAGAGCTGTATAGTTTGGGGGTCGTTTGTGAAGATGATTATAAAAAGGTTGTGAAGTTAACAGCAAGGGATATTAATATACCCGCTCCAATAGCCTACAAAGGGCAGCAGGTTGTTGCTATTCGAAATAAATTGAACTGCTCTCAAAAAGTGTTTGCCGACATACTTGGCGTTACATCTGACACGATTAGCAAATGGGAACGAAGTGTTCGTCATCCTGAAAAAATGGCGTGTCGTTTGCTCAAAGTATTGGATGAATCGGGCCTTGAAGCCATTCATTAACCCACTCATCAAACACCTAAAAACCATAAAATGAAAGGGATTTTTTGAAGCATGAATTTAGACAATATCGCCGCGCTTTTATCGGTTGTAAAAACCAAACATAACATTGATAAAAAACGTGAGTGGAGCGCGGGTAGCTCGACGTATTTCAGTGAGCTGAAAAAAGAAATTGAAGAGGTCGGTGAAGAGCTAAATACTGACCGCCAGTGTTACTTAGAGGACGAACTCGGTGATGTATTCTGGGATTATTTGAACCTTCTTTATAACCTCGAAGTTGAAGGCAAGATATCGCTTGCCAAAGTTTTTGAACGCGCACAGGGCAAGTATGAAGAACGTGTTGATACTATTGCCAACGGTGGCACTTGGGCATCGGTCAAAGAAAAACAGAAACTTAAGTTGGCCGATGAATTAAAAAAAACCTCATAACCAAGGCGATTCAATAAAATCTTATTGGATTAGCACTTCACCGAAACGCTTTGTTTAAGCTGCCAGTCTGGTCAGTTTTGATTGCTAGTTCATACTTTGCCATTATGACTGTCCTTTAATTTAGTTTTTAGTCTTTTAATTTAGTTTTCAATTTGGTTGATTTGCTATCTGGCAACAGGGTAAAACTGATGCCAAGCAACATGATTGCACCGCCTAACATTTCGAAATTATCAGGCAAATCATCTAAGAAGATGAAGCTAAAACCCAAGGCAAATACTGGGCTGGTCATGGCTATTAATGCGCTTTTACGTGCTTCTAAGTGGGCTGATGAAAACATAAAACATATGCGCCCTAGAACGGGCCCTGCAATGGCTGCGGTGGTGGCGAATATTACTAAGGATGTATTAAATTCTGAGGCCCCCGGGATGCGCCAATTGGCCAAAAACCAGAATATCACTGATATCCATAAGCGCAAGGCATTGACTAATACGGTATCAATGCGGCGCACATATTTACGAGCAAGCAGTACCATCCCCGAGAACATAGTGGCGGCAATTAAGGCAAAACCTACACCTACAGACCAGTCATCACCAAAAGAATGATTGGGCGTCATGATATAAAAACCAAATCCAACCACCACTAGGCCTAAGTAAAAGCGCCGTTCAATAGCCTCTTTTAAAAACAACATGGCCAGTATCGAGATAATAATAACTTCGGCACGAAAAAACGTGTTGAGGGCGGCGGGCGTGAGGTAAACAATGGCCTTGGCACTGGCAAGGTTGCCCAGCAGTGTTAATACCGCAAGCCCCGATGATAACCCTAATTCTAACTTTGTTGGTTTGGTAAAAGGTTTTGAACGCGAGGTGGCCAACCATATTAGTGAGTTGGCTGTTGCGGCGCTGAGCAACAATACAAAAACAACGGTAGAGGTTTCGCCAGCATTTGTCGCCAATTTCCAGGGGATAACAAACAGGGCTGCCAATATTGACGCCAATGTTGCCCAGATTATTCCTGATTTTTTTGAAACGGTCATAAAATGTCAATACACTGCGCGTTGTCCTAAAGTGCGGTGAAACTAACATGTTGAGTAGTGGGCGTCAAAAGTGATATGGGTCACTGCAAATACAGATACATTTTCAACTTAGCCCAACCAGTTGGCGTGACATTGTTCAGCAGTGCCTCACGGTTTACAACTTGGCCCTTATGAACCATGGCGTATATCGATTGAGTGTTTGATATGTCTTGAATTGGCGATTCGTTAAACACCACAAATTCTGCCTGATGGCCCACGGTTATTTGCCAATCTAACCCCATAAATTGTTGTGCATCGAGGCTAGCACCTTTTAATGCTTGCCATGGCGATACACCTGCCCCAACCAGTAACTCCAATTCGCGGTGAAAACTGAAGCCTTGAAAGCTGGTGAGGTTTGATGCATCGGAGCCTACCAATATAGTGACGCCTTTAGCGGCTAATTGCTTTATGGCGTTGCCCATCTGTTCGAAGCTGGCATTTTGTTGGTGTTTATCAAGGTAGGTTTTGATGCCGGGTTTGTCAGACAAGTTTATAGGATACTCAGCCAGCAATTCTTTGGTGACCAGTTGTGTTAGCAAAGGGCGTTTGAGCAAGTCGCTGTCATAGGTGTATTGTGGCCAATCGGTTGGCATAAGTAAGGTGGGGATGATGGCCACATTATTGGCCAGCATGATGCTTGCAATGTCATCGGGCATGGCTGTCATTGGGGTGTGGGTTACGGCATTGGCCCCAGCTTTGGCCGCATCGCGTACGTCATCCCAGGTGCCGATGTGAACGATGGATTTTATCCCGAGTTGTTTTGCTTTTTGTAAGAATGCCGCCAAAGTTGGCTGGTCGATAGTTGGCAAAGTGTTTTCTCCATGGTCCATGTGGTCATAAACCACTTTGACCACATCAGGGTTTTTCTTCGCCAACAATGCAAGCTCGCTTATGGCTTGTTGCGGCGTGTTGATTAATCGGGTGTCGGTGCCATATTCAGAGCAATGTCCGCCAGTTGCGGTGAAGCAAGGCCCAGCGGCAAATAATCGGGCTTCAATGTCTTGTTGTTTGAGCTGTTTGTTGCGATAGCGCAAAACATAATCTTCGTCTGAGAACAAATCAACAAAACCGCTGATACCGGCATATAGGTTGGCATTGGCTGTGCCCTTAAAACCGGTTAGTTGGTAATTGCCGTTGGGACTGACGTTGCCCCAAGCGTGAACGTGCATGTCTATCATGCCCGGTAAAACAAACCGGTTTGCTAGGTCGATGATTTTGCGATTTTGTTGTGGACTATCTTCGACATATCCTTCGGGTATTTGATGGTAAATGTTGGTGATTTTGCCTGACGCTACTTCTATATGGCTCAATGTTTGACCGCGTGAATTTAAGTCGAGCACCATGGCGTTGATATACAAGATTGTGGGGTTGGCTGGTTTTTGGGTTGTACAGCCTAGCAGTAAGACAATTGTTAGTATTATCAGTGTTTTATAAATCAAGTGAGTCTCCTTAGTTGCTTTATTCAGGCAAAGCAAAGCCGTCACCCGGGTTTGGGTGTTTAATTTTTTTAAGCGTTGGGTGTTTTTAAATATTAAGGGTTGAGGTTTTTTACAGGTCGAGCAGTTGTTTTAGTTTGGCGGTGCCGCTGCGACTAGTCGTGATTTGTTCATTGTTACCTTTAAACTTGAGTAGCAGGTTGCCGTTGAACCAACGCTCAATCTCTAAAATTTGATGTATGTTGGCAATGCAGCTTCGATGCACTCTAACAAAGTGCTCTGGTAAACCAGTCGCCAGTTCATCTAGCGAGTAGTCCACCGGATGACGCTTGGCACCGCACAATGCGTAAGTTTGACCTTCTTGTGTGGTGATCAACGACAAATCCTCTAGGGGCAATAACCGGGTTTTATCCCCGACTCTTGAACTGAGTGGTTTGTTGGTAAATGCCGTTGTGCTTGAGGGTTGTTCAGCGGTGATTTTAACTCGTGCAAGCGCCATTTTAAGCCGAGTTAGACTGAACGGTTTTAGCAGATAATCTACCGCAGCTCGCTCAAATGCTTTTACTGCATATTGGTCATAAGCCGTGGTGAAAATCACATTACATGGCACGGTGAGTACATCAAGCACGTCTAAACCGTTTAGGTTGGGCATTTCAACATCTAGCAAAACCACGTCTGGTTTCAGTGTGTTGATTTTTTCGATGGCCTGTTCACCGTTGCTGGCCTGTGCAATTAGAGTGAACCCTTCACAGTGACTTAATTGGTGCGCCAGCTTGTCGCGGGCTGGTTTTTCATCATCGGCTATTAATACGGTTAACATGTTGCCTCCAATGATATTTCAACGCAGGCGCCTGATTGATTCGACAGCGTTAGACTGCGATTGGCGAGTATATTTAAACGCTGTTGGGTGATGTGCAAACCATGACCTGAGTTTGATTTGGTTTGTGGTTGAGCTTCAATCATTGCTTCACTAAAACCCTGACCATTGTCTGTTATTTCGATATGCAGTTGGTCTGCGGTTCGCCTTGTTTTGATGTGGACAGTTAAGGGCAGCACTTTTGCATGTTTGATGCAATTTTCAACCAAGGGTTGCAACAACAAGGGCGGCACTTTAATTGTCACAGTGTTGGGGTCTATTTCAAAATTGACGTGTAAGTCTTGGTCAAACCTTGCCTGCTCAATTTCAAGATAAGCACGGGTGATCATCAACTCTTCACTCAGCGCTATTTTTTCTAATTCACCAGTATCTAATGAGTAGCGCAGAATGTCGGCTAAGTTTAATAACACTTCATCGGCTTTGTCTGGCGATTGATGCATAAATGACGAAATAGTGTTGAGGCTGTTGAACAAAAAATGTGGGTTAAGCTGATTTTTCAAAGCCTTTAGCTGGGCTTCTTTGCGTAGTAATTGCTCTTGCTGCAAATTCTGTTGCATTAACCACAAACGATAAAGGCTATAGATGAAAATACCCCAAAGAATGGCAGAAGCTGCGCGTTGCACAGGTTCGATGGTAAAACCGGGGAATATCTGATTCAACAACAGGTTAACTAGGTTGATGCCCAAAAACATCAAACCTACAAACCCTGTTAACTCTAGTATTATTTCGACTGTGTTGTTTACTGACCAGCGAAGTTTTTGCTTGAGCTGTATAAGTTGAATAAACAGCAAAAACGGTGCCCAGTAAAAGCATACCAACCATGTTGCTGCACTGGCCATTAACTGCCAGCCAAACTCGGTTTGTCTTGAATATATGTCTTGGGTGGTTGGCACCAAGTATAAAAGGGCCAATATCAACAGGGCTTTGAATTGTTCATTGGTGCTCAGGGCGCGCATGGATAATTTTTATGTGTCGTTAAATGGTGATGATATTTTATCTCAAAGCACTAATTTAATCGCATCACATCGGCTGAACAAACCGATAATCGTGTGAATCGACATTATTGGGCTTTGAATGGCATTCAAAACCCCTCACTAAATTTCTCTAGCGCCAATTCAGCCAGCGCAGGCGCAAGCCGAAATCCCGACCCTCCGGTGCCTGTGATCGCCACCATGTTGTCGCCGACAAATGACTTTTGTACGATTGGCGTGGTGCAGTTGGTGTAGGTGTCACAAAATGAAGAGCCGCCTGCGCAGGCGCTGACAAAATTGGGGGCTATTTGTTGCAGTACGGCTTTGGCCGTGGACAGGTTTTTTTCGTTGATGGGCAGTGTGTTGCAGTCGGGTTTGCTGTCCCATTGTTCGCAGGTGTAACTGTAAACCCACATGCCAGCTTGTTTTATTGGTAGTAAGAACGCATCGTGATCACAGTAAAATACCGCCCGTGCATCATTCATTGGTTTTTTGTGAATATGAAATGCCATGACTTTTTTGAGCCGAATGTCCATTGGATCAAAGGCGTGTACAAAGGGTGAGTCGCGAAACCACGGACCTATAGCAATTAATACTCGCTTTGCTTGATAAGTATTGCCATCGCTGGTGGTTATTTGATAGCCCTCATGGTGCTCTTCAATGCTGGTTAGTTGTAAACATTGCCTTAATGCATAGTTTGGGTGTTGATTTAGCTGGGCTATCAAAACATTAAGAAAATCCACAGGTAGTGAATACGAGCCAACACTGTGGGTTAGCAGAGTATGTTCTGGGCCGCGATTAAATCCGGTGGCTTGCATAATGTCACTTTGCCAGTCGACATCTGAGCCAATTTGGGTGCAGCTTTGGTCAAGCTTTTTGTTGTATTTGGCTAAGTTGGCTTCGCTGGCGATAAAGTACGAAGGCATTTCGTGCATGGGCAGGTTGGGCAAAGTCTGTTTTAAAACTTCATAATCGTGCCTGCTTTTTATTGCCATGTTTAAAACCGACTCGTTGCGGCCAAATAATGGTGCGAATGCGGCTGAAAACCGAGTAGCCCCTGAACCCGAAAGCGCTTGTTCGAGGTGTAATACGTTGGCATTGGGATTTTTTTTCAATACTTTTTGTGCAGCCATAACGCCGACAATACCTGCGCCAATGATGGCGATATCAACAGTCATTAAAGAACTCCAGTAATCATTATTGATGAGCAACTATGGTGTAAAGGTCATGCCTTTGGTCGTTAAGTGGGTCGGTTTCGCCGTTTTGGCGATATTGTGTGATCTTGTCCATGTCTAACTCTGTCACTAGCAAATCGGTGCTATTGACCTCACCTTGTGATAGTAAACCCGCAGGGGGGAAGTTAACACCTGAGGGACAAGTTACCACCGCTTGACCAAAACCGGCACCTACGGTTGAGCGTTCAACCACACCTATGGTGTTCGATAGCACCACATATAGGCTGTTTTCTATGGCCCGAGCATGAGCGCAATGTCGTACCCGCCAGTAACCTTGAGCGCCCACAGTATAAGCTGGGCAAAAAATTATTTGCGCGCCTTCTCGGGCGAGTAATCGGCTGCCTTCTGGGAATTGAAGGTCGTAACACAGTTGAATGCCGACTTTACCAAAGGGGGTGTCGAAAACCGGCAAACCATCACCACCTGTGGCACCAAGGGTTTTCTCGGCTCCAAACAAATGGGCTTTACTGTAATCGTGTTTTATTGAACCGGGGCCGAACATCGATGAGGTATTGCGGTAAATGCCACCTTTTTGCTGCACATGTGAACCTGCAATGATCCAAATATTATGCGCATTAGCTAAGTCGGCAAACAGCTGGTTAAATGGGTCGGTATATTTATCGACAGCCAGCCATAACTCGGGCATTTCTACATTATTAATCAATCGCATTAAGTCGATGGTTAAAAACTCGCCAAACTGGAGTATATCGACGTTTTGCGCTTTGGCCTGCCTGACGTAGTCGTTGATTTTAGCTGTGAAATCTTGCCACGAATTGATTTCATCTAGCTGATAACACAAGCTGGCAACGGTAACTTTGTTTGCATTTTTAGTCATAATGATTCACTTCTAATTTGGAGATTAGGCCGAAAACATCGCTCATCGAGGTAACTGGTGCTTCATCTTCACCAGTAAGTACTTTTTCTCTGGCCTGTATTAAGTTGAAATAGGGTATTAGTGGGAATTTGTGATGTTCGTAATGTAGCCAAATATTGTGGGGCAGGGCGATAACTCTGAATAACCAGCTGGGATTGAAACGATGCGCGACCTCAACACCAGTATGTTCAGTCCAATCTCTTAAATACGAGAAGGCGGCAAATGAGGTGATTAGCGACACGTACCAAACAAACAGTGCCATGAACTGACCCGTTATAATCCCTAGTGCAATGAGTATTAAGTTGAAAAGAGTCGTTCGCCACAGTACGGCAGGGTTTGGATGGGTAAATCGGCGAATGCCCCAAAGTGTGTAGTATGCGCCCACGCCGCATAGGCACAAAATAAACAGTACTGTTACGCGTAGTTTTGATGCGGGCACTTTAAATAAAAAGGTGGCAAATAGTGGCTTTTCAGGATCGTCTGCGGCTTTTAGAAAAGCATGGTGATCAAGATGCCCTTTGCGGGTGGCTGTCATTGTGGTGCCAAGCGGCAGGCAACATAAATAGTGACACAAGAGGTCATTGAGTTTGGGGTTATTTGATATTCGCTTGTGAATACCATCGTGCGCCAGCGAATAAATCGCGCTTTGCCGGGTGCCAACAATAACAATTGCCAGCGCTGTTACAGCAACAGAGTTCATTAAGGTAGCTGCAACGATTGCACCTATGATGATTGCATAATCGAGCATACAGGCGCCAAACCAACGGGCAAAGCTGATTTGACTCAATGCTCTAAGTGTTTCTCTTTGGGCCTTTCTTTGTTCTGGTGTCATTATGGGTCACCTATGCTTGTTGGGACGTTCAAAAACCGCTTTGATTTTTTTGCCAAAAGTGACCAATTCAATTAAAGCCAATTGGCTAATGGCCATAAAAAGTAAGCGTGCGGGGTGAATTTTAACGATATGGGTCATCCGGGTAACGATATCTTCGGCCTGTGCTCTGGTGCAGTTTAGCGGTGGTGTAATACGGTTAAAAAAGGGCAGTAAATTGCCTCGGGTCATGCAAATTCGAGTGACCATCATCGAACCCAAAGGTCGCCCTATGGTGTTGATTTTGCCAAATACGTTTAACGGAAAG
The DNA here is from genome assembly GCA_938085045.1 of uncultured Alteromonadaceae bacterium. Classification (GTDB taxonomy): domain Bacteria; phylum Pseudomonadota; class Gammaproteobacteria; order Enterobacterales; family Alteromonadaceae; genus JABSOG01. The sequence continues at coordinate 4,221 of CALKGI010000152.1, read as the reverse complement.
TAGTCGTCGTTAAGCGCCAAATAGAGGTTGAAACCACTGCCTTTGATGTCTTTTAGCAGTTTGTCGGGGCCGGTGAGTTTGAGCAGTTCGGTTTTAAGATAATCACCCACTTCACTGACATTTTTTTGAATATTTTGTTCAAACAGGTAGTCGAGCACTATGCAGGCTACGTGTGAGCCTACTGGGTTGCTGTAGTAATTTTGATAAAAGTCATAGAGATTTGGTTGGCTGCTTTTTACTTTGTCGGCAATGTCTTGGCACACCATGCAAGCTGCCATAGGTACCAACATGCCACTAATGCCTTTTGAAAAACTCACCACATCGGGTTTTATCGCATCCCCCGGGCTCATAAATGCACCCAGCCTAAACAGGCCGTTTAACACTTCGTCTATGCCAACATAATAACCGTCTTGTGCTTTGCGCTGATTGATCACGTTAATCAATTCATCTGATATTGTGGTGTTGTCCATGCCCTGCATGTATTCAAACCAAATTAGCGCAACGTCACCTTTGTCGAGTTCTAGGTTTAATTGAGTGAGCGCGTCTGGCGTTCGGGGGTCAATAAACACCACGTTTGGATATAAAGGTTCAAATGGGGTGCGCATTGAAGGCATACCCGTGGCGCAAATCGACAGTAGGCTTTTGCCTGCATAGTTACCGTCGAAGGTGACAATGGTTTTTTTCGGTTTGCGGGCAACTTTTTGCGCGGCTAGCGCCATGGTTAATGCAATTTCTACCGCACTGGCACCACTGACCGCAGGGAAGGCATCATCAAGGCCGGTATGTTGTTTGAATTTACTTGATAAGTCTTGCCAATAGTCATGTCCACACTGATGTTCGTCGAGCAGTTTTTGAGCAAACTCCATAGAGTTATGGCCTTTAACCGTACAGCCGCCGCCACCTAGGCAATCGAGTATTTCGTGGGTTTTATTTTTGTTGGTATATTTGAGCGACATTGCGTGACCATAGTCAAACAATAGGTCCATTTTAGTTAGCTTGAACAGCAATTGAGAATAAGGGTTAACATAGTCGGTGAAGTACCTGATGATGTTTTTGTTAGACGAGCCTATGGTTTTAAGTTGCGCTCGTATGAGGTATTTATGTCGGTTGGTAGATGCGTCTGCCAAGATGCGTTTAAGCACAAATGCCAAAGCGATATTATTGCCACCAAACGTACTAGAGTGAATGAGACAGTTGGGCAGCGAATTCCACGGCGCGTACACTTTATCTGTTGCAGTGAAGGCACCAAAAGGGATGGCAAGGCCTGTGATTGATTCGCCCCAAACCATGATATCGGGTCTAAGCGCATGGCTAATCATTAATTCATCGACGTGTTTTAACGAGGCATGGGTCGTGTCGACAATAAATAGAATGTCGTTTTGTTGGCATAATTCGATTAACGATTCGTATAGCGAACTATTAATCATATCTGACAGGTTAAACACTATGGCTCGTATGTGATTCAGTGGTAGGGTTTCTAGGCTGACGTTTTCGTCTACGGTAAATGTTTGGGGGTAAAGGTCGTCGTCTTTAACATTGTTTAAAGGCGAATATAGTGTTTCAAAGTGTGCATTATTGCTGACTATTACCACTGATTTTTTTTCGGCGTTGTGGCGTGCTAGCTTAATGGCACCGTGTAGCGATTCAAGCCCTGAGTTGGCGTAAAAGCTTTTGTAACGTTGGGGTTGCGCGGCGGCATTGTTGATTAAAAAGTCGAACAACCAACCCAGTTCGGCCGCTTCTTTGCTGATCAGGCTATAGGCCGACAAAAACGAGGGTAAATGATTTTTAACGCATTGGTAAACATGGTCGACTGCGGCTTGTTCGCTATTTTGGTCAGGGGTTCTGCTAAGTTCAGCCAAGTCTGTGGTTCTTTTATTTAATGCGACATTCATGATGTCTAGCCTTCTTTAAATTAGCTCATAAAAATTCGTTATATTTGTTCAAATCTAAGTTTGTTGGACTTTGGTGGCGATATTTACCCAGCGGGTTAACATCCCACGACAGTTCAAAAATCGAAGGTGTGTCACTTTTAAAGCCCAACGACAGCCACAACCGGCGACCAGTTTCGGGCATGACGGGATAAATCACCAAAGTGAGTTCTAGTAACCAGTTAAGTGCGTCTTTGCTGGTAGCGCAGGGTTGTTTGAATAGCTCGTTAAGGTGCTCAACGATTTTTAATAAACTGAACTCTTGTTCGCTATACAGTGTTTCAATGAGTTGTTGGTGTTGCGGTATATCATCATCATTTAGGTGGTTGTCTATCGCGGTAACTTCATTCAATTGTGTCCATGCCTGCTCAATGGCGTAGCTGAAGCGACTATAAAAAACATCCGTGGTTTTAACCATTTCGCCAAGCGAAAAGTTGGTTTGTTGGTGCTCGGGACTGATAGACGACAAGTAATATCGCAGGTCGTCTACAAATATCCCGGTGTCACTAACAAACTTCCCGGCCCATATGGCATGGTTGGCTGAAGTTGAAAATTTTTCGCCACTCAATGCCATAAAATAGGTGGGTAACGTCCAGTTAAACCCGCGATAACCACTTTGTATCATTAAGGTGTTGATGTAGCTCATGTGTATGAGGTTATCGATGCCAAAACCCATCACAATACGAGCGTCTTTGTTAGCAAAAGGGTTTAACGAATCGGTCCGTGTGCTGGCTACGTATTCACCAGAGGTTAAATACAGCCCGAGGGACGAATAACTGAAGACGTGACTGTCCTTAAGTGATTCGATGGCCGTTAAATCCAATCCCCATGACAAAGCAGGTACCGAGAGTCTGATTTTGTTGTTCGCCCGGGCCCATTGCTCAGCGATCGTTTTTTTGTGCTTGGAGGCTATTTTAATTTGATTGATGGTGGCATCTACGTCAATTACATCAAAATACAACACCGGTTTTCGGCGCTGAGTGAGCGAGCCTTCGTCAAAACGGGCGTGGGCATTAAGCAGGGTTTGAGGTTTGATGATGGCCGAACAACCGTCACAGCAATCGCCGCTAACTTGCGCGCCACAGGTCGGGCAGGTGCCAATTAACCAAGTACCTGATATGCACTTTTTTGAGCCGTCATTGCTGCTTGTGTTTGAGTAATAATAAAGTTCTTCTTTTACGCTGGTTTTCCCTGTATCGACTAATGTTTTTACGGCGCGGTTTGAAAAATTTCGATAGGTTTCATTCCATTTAGAATCTAGTGGATTGATGATCACGGCATCAACACCAACCGATTTAAGATCTTGGTCAATCAGCTTTGAAAAGTGCGCAATAGTGTCTTCAACTGAGCAATGGTTTTGTTTGCTGGCCAGCATCACAAACGATTCATAACTGTCCAGTGTTAGCACAATATGGGCACTGTGCCCGAGCATTTGAACACCACGTTTTAAGATATCCATTCGAAGATAAGGCCCGCCAATGTGACCAAGATGAAGCCTGCCGTTTGGTGTCGGTGGAGAGGGCAACAATAAATATTCTAAAAACGTTTCGGTCGCATTTTTCGTTGTTTTTGCCGCACTTTTCGCATGATTCATAGACAATTTGCTTATTGAAAATAGATGCCTGTGGCTTAAATCTAACCACGTGAATATGATGGTATAGCGCAGATATTCTGATAATGACAGAAAAAAAAGGTAAAAATAATGTGGGAATATCGCCTAGTTAAAATAGCAATATCTCACATGATTTTAGGATATAGACTGGGTAAATTAACTTAAAATGATGGTTGTTCGGTATTTTTGTTAGTGTTTTGGTTATATTATTTCCTTAATTGGTTTATTTTGGAAAGGCAATATTGATTATTTAGTTACATAAAAAACGGAATTTTGTTATATCTTTGCAATTATATGGGGAAAAATACTATACCGGTTACAGTAACATTAAAAAAATGATAAAAACTTAACTGGGGACTTGCGTAAATGATAATCGTCTATCATAGTTTCAAATACTATACAATAGCTGTAATGGAAACACACAAGCTATAACGCTGGTTTTTTATACCAGTGTATGCCCACATTGGCGAAAGACGAGGGGCATTCTATTTGAGGAATTTCAAACGGTTTCGAGGATTTGGCTATGCAAACCTATGTTTTAAATAACAGAACATTAGATGATAACTTAAGTGACAGTTTAAATGACAAGAAGATCCCCCCTGTTGTACATGATTTAGCCGGTATTGGTATCGGTCCGTTTAACCTGAGTCTCGCTGCATTACTGTCTCAGGTGTCTGG
>CALKGI010000151.1 GCA_938085045.1 uncultured Alteromonadaceae bacterium | reverse complement strand
TTTAACCGCAGAGGACGCAGAGAGCACAGAGAAAAGAAAAAAGATCAAAATTACTGGTTTTTGTTTTTGCCCTTCTCTGTGTCCTCTGCGTCCTCTGTGGTGATAAGTTTTTGATTTTTTAATCTTAAGTCAACAGCATTGTGGAGGAACGGAGGCTACGCAACAGGGGACAGAGCAGTTGTCAAATGCAATCTGGTCTGTCCCCGGCTGGTGGTAGCGCTAGGCAGCGCTAAACCTACGTTTTACTGAACAAACCTAGAGGTAGAATCCCTAACAACCAACTCAGGTATAAAGCTTTGAGTCTCGTCAGAAAGTTTCTGATGGCGCGTTGCTGCAATCAATAAAGCGGCTGCGTGTTGTGCGATGGTTTTATTGGGCTGATGCGCCGTGGTGAGTTTCGGCCAAGTTTGGCGCGAGAATGGGCTATCTTCAAACCCGATGATTGACAGCTGGTCGGGGATATTAATGTTCATCAATCTTGCGGCAAACAGTGCGCCCGCCGCGATTTCATCGTTACAAGCAAAAATTGCGGTGGGGCGGTCTTTGCCTGCGAGCAATTCGTTTGCGCCTTGTACACCCGACTCAAATGAGTATTGGCCAGCGATGATATGGTTGTCTTTGATTTCTATGTCGTTGCTTTGTAAGGCTTCTTTATAACCACCTAAGCGTTCATGGCTCGACATATGTTCCATGCCACCGTTGATGAATCCGATGTTTTTATGTCCCAAATCGATTAAATGTTGAGTGACATTTTTGGCGGCGTCTTTATCGTTGATCATAACGCAAGGCGATAGGTCGTCTGGGCTTTCTTTGCCCGAGACAATTCGAATGATTTTGACATCTAACGCGCTCAAGGTTTTGACGATTTCGGGCATTTCTGAAAACGGCGGGGTCATCACTATGCCAGCAACACGAGAGTGTTGAACCATCTTTTTTAGTTCTTCACAGATGGTTTCTGATTTTGAATTGCACGGGTGTATCAGCAATTCATATCCCTGCTTTTTACACTCAGATAAAATACCATTTTGCATGTCGATGACATAATAGGCATTGGGGTTGTCGTATATAAAGGCAATGTTATACGATTTTGTGCCCGCCAGTGATCGCGCGGCTAAATTTGGCTGATAATGAAGCTCATCGATAGCCGCCTGCACTTTGTCGCGGGTGGCTTCTCGTACCGAGGCTTCGTTGTTCATTACCCTAGACACTGTTTTTATTGATACTGCTGCCAATTTGGCTACATCATTAATCGTGACTTTCATACAATCTGTAAATACCTTTTTATACCGTTACCGCGTGCTAGGATAGGGTTTTACTGTCGCGCAAGCAACTGATAACTGTCATGTTGTTGACAAAATCAACCAATATAATGGAGTATAAACCTTTCTTATACCAATTGACAGCGTTGTCATTTGCGTTTATTGTAGCAATCAGCTGTGATTATCGCAATTGACAAATAAACCTGACACTTGTGTCAGGTTTTGTGTAAAATAGTTGATAATTCGCCAACAATTGTATGAACGTAATAAACGATTTACAGGACCCTCTATGACAACTCGAACTCAATTGCCGGTTTGGCAACAATTGCAACAACATGCCGAGCAAATGCAAGCATGTCATATGAAAACCCTTTTTGATGAAGATGCCGACCGTTTCAATCGTTTCTCTATTAAACTGCCTCAGTTATTGCTCGATTATTCGAAAAACTTAATAAACCAAGACACCATGGGCCTGTTGATGCAACTTGCTCGTGATGTAGATGTTGAACAGTGGCGTGACAAAATGTTTGCTGGCGAGCGGATTAATTTCACTGAAGACCGCGCTGTTTTACATGTAGCGTTGCGCGACCGCTCACAAAAACCTTTGGTTGTAGATGGCGAAGATGTTACCGCCGAAGTAACCCAGTCTTTAAAGGCCATGGAAGAATTTGTAGAGAAAGTCAGACAAGGCCATTGGAAAGGGTATTCGGGCAAACGTATCACCGACATTGTTAACATCGGTGTGGGTGGTTCAAACCTTGGGCCTCAAATGGTCACCGAAGCGCTCAAAAACTACAGCGATAACAGTGTCAATGTGCATTACGTTTCGAATGTTGACGGTGCTCAAATTGCCGATACGTTAAGGCCTCTTAGCCCTGAAAAAGTATTATTTGTGGTGTCATCAAAAACCTTCACTACTACAGAAACCATGACAAACGCCCGAACCGCGTTAAATTGGCTTGTTTCGGCCTCTTTTGATCAATCTGCGGTCAGCAAACATTTTGTTGCGGTTACGGCTAACATCGAAAATGCCACCAAATTTGGTATCAGCGAAGACAACATCTTTAAAATGTGGGATTGGGTCGGCGGTCGCTATTCTTTGTGGTCGGGTATCGGTTTGCCAATCGCGCTTGATTTGGGTTTTGATAAGTTTATAGAGCTGCTTGATGGCGCTTATGAAATGGACACCCACTTTCAACAAACGCCACTTGAACAAAATGCACCTGTGCTGCTGGCAATGCTCAGCGTATGGAATTGCACGTTTTTAGGTTCTCAATCTCAGGCCATTTTGCCCTACGACCAAACCTTACATATGCTCAGTGCCTATTTGCAGCAGGCCGAAATGGAAAGTAACGGTAAATCAGTTACTTGGAATGGTGATGAGGTCGATTATGCCACGGTACCTTCAATTTGGGGTGAACTGGGCATAAATGGACAACACGCCTTTTACCAGTATTTGCATCAAAGTAACAATGTGGTACCCGCTGATTTTATCGGTTCTGTCGCCAGTGTTACGCCAGTGCAGGGGCATCACGAGACCTTAATGGCCAACTTCTTCGCCCAAACCCAGGCATTAATGGCTGGGGTAAACGAACAGCAGGTGAGGGCAGATTTAAAAGCCAAAGGCCGCAACGAAGAATATATCAACCAACTCGCGCCGCACAAAGTGCACAAGGGCAACAGACCGACCAACACCATATTGTTGCAACGTATCGACCCTAAGACTTTGGGCAGCTTAATTGCCATGTACGAACAAAAGATATTCGTGCAAGGCATAGTATTGCAAATCTGTTCATTCGACCAATGGGGCGTAGAGCTTGGTAAAGGTTTGGCCGCGAATATTCAAAAAGAGTTAGAACCAGATGGCGAAGTAGGGGACCACGATAGTTCTACCGCAAGCTTGATTGCCTATTATAAGGCGATTAAAGCCGAGCTTTGATAAAACTGCTCTGTAGCTATATATAATGTGGGCAAACTGGATTGCCCACATTATTCGATAAAATACCAACCTTTCAAATTTCCATTAAAATGATAAGATACCTCCAATTACAGTGACCCTCGGCGAAAAAAACGTGCCAGATCAAAAATCTCCCTACCTAAAAGAATTTTATGCCCATAGCGTTTGGGGCAAGTATGAGTTTCATGCCGAGTTTAAAGATGGTGTAAATTTTATTTCGGGATTGAATGGGTCAAATAAAAGTACTTTGCTTTATCTCATATTTGGCTCTTATATTGAGCAAAGAGCACTTGATTATCTTGGCTCTTTTGTATCTCGAGCGCATTATAGTGATAATTGTCAAAATACCCTGGCACATTTTGCAGAGCTTGATGAGGCAAAAGTATCTTTCGTAATGCAGTTGAGTCAGAAATTACAAGAGGAAGGTGAAGCAGGAAAAGAGATCAAGGGTGATATTTTTAAGGCCCCGCCATTTACGCCTAACTTCCTTAGAGAAACATTCAAACCATTAAATTTTGAAAAAAAATCGAATTTAATTAATTTAAAAAATAATACGATTTCATCTATATGGGTTCAAAATTTAAATGTTTTTGGATTGTCACATGAAATGGAAAAGTCGTATGTGCTACCACATATTAGAATTTCCTCTCCTGTTGTGAACGACATTACTTTAAAGGAAAATCATCGTGTTAAGCAAACGTTTGAGAAAGAGCGATATAGTGAAATTGATTCGTTGCTATATGATACCGTAGACAGATTCCTTGCTTATGAATATGGTCTTTTTGAGCAAGTAGTAGAAAGCAATATGTTGAATAGAGATGAGGTCTTTAAGAAACGGACACAATTCGAAAGTCTCGTCAATTCATTTTTCAAAGAGACTGGCAAGCAAATCATAAGAAATGATGCTAAAGAGATTGCGTTTGAATTCTCGGATACAGGAGACAAACTGGATGTCATTTCCCTTTCTCATGGTGAAAAAAGTCTGCTTTATATGCTGTTAATAGTTTTCCTAGAGCAGAAGAAAGTAAGAATATTTCTTTTCGATGAACCTGAAACCGCCTTGCATTTATCTTGGCAAAAGAAGCTGCCGGATGCACTTGTTGAATTGGCACCAAACTGTCAGTTTATTCTGACAACCCATTCTCCTGGTATTGTTAGTGGCAAGTGGTTGCCTAGATTGACTGATATGTCAAAAATCAGAAAGTTGATGGCTGCAACACAATGAACCAACCTTCCAATAATAGGATGTTAGAAGAAGCTGACAGTACTTTCTACGAAGGCGTATCCGCTATTTTGGAAAGACCAACTGTTAGAGTTTATGTTGAAGCATTTGATGATGTAGTTTTGTGGGAAAAGGCGTTTAACGAAGCCAAAGCTTTGGCAAACATAGATATTGATTTGGATCTATCTCCTGTTGGAGACGAAAAAGAAAGTGACGGTAAAGGTAAGGTGTTGCAGCAATCCGGTATTGCTGGGCCAAGCGTACTTCTATGCGTCGACAGTGATTATGATTTTGTCGCTAAGGGATATCGGGAACAATCTGTACTCATCAACGAAAACGAGTTCATCTTTCAAACTTATTGTTATTCGTTAGAAAACTTCCTTTGCGATCCAGATGGTTTGCCTGCACTCTTTACTCAAGCCAGTAAACGAACAACCCTTACTGAAGAGGCTGACTATGAAGAGGTTTTTGACCAAATTGGCGAGCAAGCATTGGCGCCTTTGTTGATGATGTTGTATTTGTTAAAGACTGAAGCAGACAACTTTTCGTTCAGTGATTATCGCAGCCGTTTTACTTCATCAATTTCATTTATAAATGCAACTCAGGATATCAATAGTAAGCTGGTTCTGATTACAGCTGAGTTATCGCAGTTGAAATGTGATTTGGAGCAAACGTTTGCTGTTGACTTGCAACAGGCTTTCATGGAGTGGCAACAACAGATAAGCACTTTCTTCGAGGGGCAATGGCATCTTGTTGTTCGCGGACATGATTTATTGGATAAAGTCGTTTTGCCCATTGCCAAACAAATATGTAATGACAGAGTCACTAAAAAAATGCAAGAACTGGCAGATAGAACAGCGGGAGATAAAGCTGAAAAAATTCAACAGTACAATGAATCAAAAGTACATCCTCAGCTATTAATTAAAAACCGAGTCGATTTTGAAAAAACGGTTGTTTATAAACATATCATCAAAGACTTCACTACTTTCTTTCAAAAATATCATGTTGGCTAAGAACGCAACACCCAATCAAACACAAAAACTTCACATATAGTGCAAATGCAATATATTATTAACTTGCTGAATTTGAACGAGTAATTAAAAAAATAATAACAAATAACGAATTAATTGTTAAAAAGTGAACTTTTTTAGTAGTCATGAGTCAGTTTTTTGTGTATCTTAATCACAGCTTTTATGACAACGTTGTCATTAGGCAGCAAGAAAGATTTAAAGCAAGACCAAAATGGCAGCGCAGATGTTGGTTATTACAATGGCGTCGCTCTCAAGGTTTTTTACCAAAATGCTATGTAAAGAAATGACAACGCTGTCAGCAAAGGTTGCCAATTAAGGGTTAACGAAATAGCTGTCAGTAATCACCAATAGGTGGATTAAGCAAGTTGTTAGGACATTTTTGTACAGGACTCTTTACATCATGCAGCGACGCTGTATACAAAAAATATTTAAAATAAATGATGCATTTGCAACATCTTTGGTTAATAATGCACCAACTCGATAACAAATTCGTAAAGGGGACGAACATGTCATCTACTAAATTTCAAAAAGGCCTTTTGGCCAGTAGTATCGCAATTATCTTAGGTAGTGCTGTAGCCATGCCTGTTATGGCTGAAGAAACCACAGACACAGATGGCAAAAAAGCCACTGTCGCAAAGAAGAGCGAAAAGAAAGTTGAAGTGATTCAAGTTTCTGGTATCCGTGGCAGCCTTAAAGCTAACATCAACGCCAAGCGTTTCGCCAACAGTGTTGTTGACGTGATCACCGCCGAAGACATCGGCAAGTTCCCTGACAAAAACGTAGCCGACTCTTTGTCACGTATCACCGGCGTTGGCATCAGCCGCGAATTTGGTGAAGGCGAAAAAATCACTATCCGTGGTGCAGGCCCAACTAAAAATCGTACTTTATTAAACGGTCAAAACGTTGCTACCGCTGATTGGTTCATCCTTGATAGCCCATCTCGTGGCTTTAACTTCACTTTGTTGCCATCATCTTTGGTTTCTAAATTAGAAGTTTACAAAACACCTCAAGCAGACATCGATGAAGGTTCTATCGGTGGTACCATTATTTTGCGTACTCGCAAACCTTTGGACATTGAAGCGAACACCATGACTTTTAACGTACAAAGTCAGTACTCTGAAACTTCAGGTAAAAATGACCCACAAGTTGACGCAATGTACTCATGGCGCAACGAAGACCAAACATTCGGTGCTTTGGTTTCTGTAACCAAACAAGACCGTACTGTTCAACGTGAAGGCTTAGAAATTTTAGGTTGGACTGAAGATGAAAATGGCAACAATCGTCCAAAAGACATTGGCGCGCCTATCTTCCGTCAAGACCGTGACCGTAAAACGTTCTTTGGTAGCTTCCAATATGCGCCAAACGAAGATTTGGATTTCACTTTGAACGTGATGGATTCCAAAATGGAAGCCGATAACCAAAACATCAACTTGCTGATTCGTCCACAAAATACTGATGTAAGTGAATTCTCTAACGTGGTAATGGATGGCAATAACATCGTTGCTGCTACGCTTGAAGGCCCTGGCTCTTATGAGTGGGATTTCATTAACCGTGAATCACGCACCGAAACCAACTCTTTTGATTTAGACATCAACTACAGCGCTGATGCGTTCTCAATGCATGTTCAAATTGGTTCTACAGAAGCAAAAGGTGGTACTTATAACGAAACTTCATGGAGCTTCGTGCCAACTGATGCTGCCAACGCCGGTTATGATTTCGACCTGACTCAAGGTACTCCAATTGTTAATATCGGTGTTGACCCAACTAACGGCGAAAACTGGAGACAAAACTGGACTTGGGGTGGTAATAAACCAACCACAGACAAAGAAACTTTTGCTCAAGTAGATTTTGATATTCCAATGGACAACGGATTCTTCGACACCGTTAAAACCGGTTTGAAATATCGTGACCATGACCGTACACAGGGTCGTCAAGCGTACAGCTGGCACGGTCCAGGTACTTCAGCAGATCCAGATTCAAACTATATGGCTGATGCCTTTGCCCAGTGTCCAACTTTGGCCGACTGTGGCCAGTCAAATGGTGTTCACACTGTTGCCGACAACGTAGTGGGTGGCAACATTGGTACTCAGCTTGACGGTAGCCGTACAGACTTCATGAGATTAGGTTTTGGTGGCGATGCTGATTTCGCTCGCAGTAATACCTTGGGTGAAATCTGGGATATCAACGAAACCATCAGTGCAGCTTATTTGTCTGGTGATTTCTCTGGCGACAACTTTAGAGGTAACGTTGGTGTTCGTGTTGTTCAAACCAAACAAACCGCATCAAGTAACAACTTCTCAAGCGATTCTTGGGGTTTCCACACAGTTGACCGTGATTGGTTGACACCGTCTCACTTAGAGTGGGTAACAGAAGAACGTACTTACACTGACGTATTGCCTAGCTTTAACTTGGCTTACAACTTGTCTAGCGACAAAATCATTCGTGTCGGTGCTGCTGAAGTTATGGCTCGTGCCAACTTCTCTGACCTTGCGCCTGTAACTACTACTGGTGCGTTGAATGTTGCAGAACCTGTAGGTACTGCGGGTAACCCTAACTTGGAACCGCAAAAAGCTAAGCAAGTTGATGTTTCTTATGAGTGGTATTTCAACGATAGCTCTTTACTGTCAGCGACTTATTTCTACAAGAAAATCGAAAGCTACACTGAATCAAGTGTTGTTGTTCAGCAGTTCTTCAACGAACAGTCTGGCGAGTATGTTGATGTTGATATCACAACTACCACCAACGGCGCAGGCGGCACAAGTGACGGTATTGAGTTAGGTTACCAACAGTCTTTCGGTGATTTTGGTATTGCTGCCAACTACACCTATACCAATGCAGACAACGACCAAGCGCGCTTGGGCTCTGCTAGTGGTCGCTCAGGTTTTGTTGAAGGCGCATCAGAAGATATGTACAACGCGACATTCTTCTATGAAACTGAAACATACGGCGCTCGTATCATGTATAACTACCGTACAGAATGGTACAAAGGCGTGAGCTGGACTGGCGCTGACTTGTGGAATGATTCTTACGGTCAATGGGATTTCAGCTCTTCTTACCAAGTGTCTGACAACCTTAGCCTGACTTTCGAAGCGGTTAATTTAACTGACGAAGAAGTGGTTGAATATGATGGTGAAAAAGCACGTTTGATGTCTATTTACCAAAATGGTCGTCGCTTCTTGTTAGGTCTGAACATGAACTTCTAAGTTTACTTTGTAACGAAGACTTAGCAGTTTAAGAAAAAGCCAGGCATTTTGTCTGGCTTTTTTGTCAATATCAAATGGGGGCCACTATCGAGCAACAATTCAGTGTCAATAAGGGCAGTTATGAATACGCACAAGCCATTACTAGCACCATTATCCCCTGACCAAAAAGCATCTCTTTACTTAAAATGGACGCTTAGGGTTAAGCAAGCGCCTCGCTTAATCTTGCAAGCGGCATTGTGGTTAACCTTAGTGGCGTTGCCCACACAGATGTGCAAGTGGTTCTTAAGCGTTTAGTCAACGTGGTATTGCCGATACGGGCAAACACAGGGTATGGCCCTTACGTTGCCCTATTGATATTTTGGTGATATTAAAATAAAAACAAAAAAGGTGAATTTATAAATGACAACGCTGTCATTAGCTGTTAAGATAAATTCAATCGTATAAATAGTGACGCCAAAGTGCATTTGTCGTTTACGGAAATTAGTTAGAGGATTGTCAACATGATGCAACAACAACTGGAACCGGCGCCGCTATTTGTGGGTATTGATGGCGGCGGCAGCAAAACCCGTGCGATCATATATCAACAAGACAAAATATTGGGTACCGGTGTTTCTGGCCCTGCCAATCCTTACCATGGATTCGAACAAAGTATTGACTCGGTGATCACAGCCACACAAAAGGCATTGATTGACGCCGAGCTATCACCTAGCACCATCAGCGAATTGGTCGCAGGTGTTGGTTTGGCAGGGGTAAACTTGCCGCACTTATATGACCAAGTGTCTAATTGGCAACATCCTTTTAAAGCGATGTATTTGACTACCGACCTGCATATTGCTTGTTTGGGGTCTCATCAAGGGCAAGATGGCGCAGTGATCATCACCGGCACTGGCTCTTGTGGATTTTCAGATTGTGGTGACAAACCGCTGGTTGTGGGCGCTCATGGGTTCCCACACGGCGATAAAGGCAGTGGTGCCTGGTTAGGATTTAGTGCAGTTGAGCACGTATTGCTGGCGATGGACGGATTGGCAGACGCCACCGTACTGACCGAAAAAGTCAGCGAAGTGCTTGGTTGTCGCAACGATTTAGAATTGGTGACCGCCATTAGCGGTCAAAAATCTGGATTTTTCGCCAAGCTCGCCCGCACCGTGTTTGACGCGGTAGATGCTGGCGACCAAGTGGCGATTGATATCGTCAAAGAGGGCGCTGCTTACATTAGTGAGTTGGCACGCAAACTATGGCAAACCAACCCAGGAAGGATGTCGATTATAGGCGGCTTGTCGCCCCGATTGATGCCTTGGTTAGATAAAGAAGTCGCACAACGTTTGTCGGCACCTTTGGCTCCGCCAGAGATGGGGGCAATCTTTTTTGCCCAAGACCAAATGGCAGCGAACAGCAAATCAGCAAAAATGACAGCAGAGGCATAATATGTTAGCAGTGAACCAAGAATTTGATAACAAGGCTACTGGCCAAACTTTAATGCAACTCGAAGCCGCCGAAACGCCATTGCGTATCGCCGAGCAGTTAGAAGTTAACAGCGCCGTCACCGAAAAACTCGGCGAAAAGCTAAGAGAATTGGCCCCGCCATTTGTCATGATCGTTGGCCGTGGTTCATCTGATCACGCAGGCGTTTTTGCCAAATACCTAATTGAAATCGAAACCGGCGTGCCCACCTTTGCCGCCGCACCATCTGTTGCCAGTGTTTATGGCAAATCATTAAAACTCAAAGGTGCTTTGGTTATCGTTATTTCACAATCTGGCCGCAGCCCAGACATCTTGGCGCAAACTAAAATGGCCAAAGAACAGGGCGCTTATTGTGTTGCCTTAGTTAACGATAAAGAGTCGCCATTGGCGCAAATGGTCGACACTGTAGTGCCTTTATTGGCAGGCGAAGAAAAATCAGTTGCTGCAACCAAAAGCTACTTGGCTACCTTGTCGGCTTTGCTGCAAATGACAGCTCGTTGGAGTAACAATGAAAAATTAAACTTGGCACTGAATCAATTGCCTAGTCACTTACAAGAAGTGGTGAACGCACCGCAACAACTCAGCACGGCGGCATTGGCTGGGGTTAAAAACTTAGTGGTATTGGGTCGTGGATTGGGTTATGCAGTTAGTAAAGAGATTGCACTTAAGCTTAAAGAAGTATGTTCTATACACGCAGAAGCGTTCTCTAGCGCCGAGTTTTTACACGGTCCGGTTACTTTGGTAGAGCAAAGCCTTACCGTGATTGATACTCAGGTTGAAGATGAGTCAGAACAAGCCCATTGCGAGCAAATTAGCGAAATCAAAAGCCGTGGAGCCGACTTGGTGCATTTGCATCAGCATTGCGAACAGGTTCACCCACGTTTGGCGCCACTGTTAGTATTGCAACGCTTCTATCTTGATGTTGCTGTGGTCGCGATTAATCGTGGATTCAATCCCGATGAACCATTAGGATTGAAAAAAGTAACCAAAACCCTTTAATAATCAAAGATAAACGGTAGAACCCAATGACAGCAATACGATTATTACCCGAGCACATTTTTGACGGTGAGCAGTGGCATAAAGACACCGCCGTTGTGGTATTCAATGACACAATCATCTCATTAGAGGCCCCCAATGGCGAAGAAATCGCCATAGATGGCGATATGGTGCCGGGTTTTATCGACGTGCAAGTTAACGGCGGTGGCGGCGTGTTATTTAACGCCACACCAACCGAAAGTGCTTTAGCGCAAATCATAAAAACCCACAGCTTGTATGGCAGCTGCGGCATATTGCCAACACTGGTTACTGACTCGGTTGAAGTCATGCAACAAGCGGCCAATGCTGTGGCGAATGTGATTAAAGATAAAGTGCCGGGCATATTGGGTGTGCATTTTGAAGGACCGCATTTGTCGGTTGAGAAAAAAGGCGTACACAGCACTGACTATATTCGCCCGTTAACCGATGCCGAAAAAGCCATTTTCAGCCGCGACGATTTGGGCATCAAAGTGGTGACCTTGGCACCCGAAAATGTATCGCCAGAAGATATTAGATTTTTGGCAGAGGCCAATGTAAAAGTCTGTTTGGGTCATTCGAATGCCACTTTTGAACAAACCAAAGAAGCCCTAGGGGCAGGCGCAACCGGATTCACCCACTTATATAACGCGATGTCGCCTTTTCAATCTCGCGACCCGGGTGTGGTTGGCGCGGCATTAGAAGACCAAAACAGTTGGTGTGGTTTGATTGTCGATGGGCACCATGTGCACCCGGCAGCAGCCAAGGTGGCAATAGCCGCCAAACCAACGGGCAAAATCATGCTAGTGACAGACGCCATGCCACCGGTTGGCACTAACGATGAGAG
This sequence comes from uncultured Alteromonadaceae bacterium, assembly GCA_938085045.1. Taxonomy (GTDB): domain Bacteria; phylum Pseudomonadota; class Gammaproteobacteria; order Enterobacterales; family Alteromonadaceae; genus JABSOG01. The sequence continues at coordinate 8,994 of CALKGI010000151.1, read as the reverse complement.
TTTTGAATTTTTCGGCGCATCAGTCACGCGCACAGGTGACCGACTAAACGCCGAGTCTGGATCGCTCGCAGGTTCATGTTTAGACATGGCAGGGGCAGTGCGCAATACCGTTAATACGCTTGATGTCTCGGTAGAAGAAGCCTTACGAATGGCCGCACTTTATCCCGCTCAGTTTTTAGGGATAGACGGCACGCAGGGCAAAATCGAAGCTGGCTACAAAGCCAATATGGTCATACTAGATAAAGAATTACAAATCACCGGTTGCTGGTTAGCTGGTAAACCTGTTTTTTAACCTGTTTTTCAAATCAATTTACTAACGAATTTATGTCGAGTAGGAAATAACTCGGCATCTACAGTGTTCTCATGGTGTAGTAACTGAAAAGGCCGTCTTGGTCTGCCTCTGAATCAAGGAAAATGACGAGGCCATTTTATTCAATAATCCCCGCAATTATCACTGCGGGGATTTTTATTTTTGAGGGTAACCGATGACGAGTGACATAAAACCACAACCAAAACAACGCCTGCTGTCAATCGACGCATTGCGCGGCATGGACATGTTTTGGATCATCGGTGGCGAAGGCCTATTTGCTGCACTGTTCGTACTGACCGGTGGATCATTCTTCAACACTCTGGCAAGTCAAATGGAGCACAGCCACTGGCATGGCTTCACCTTTTACGACCTTATATTCCCTCTATTTATATTCTTGTCAGGCGTAAGCCTTGGTTTGTCGGCAAAACGCTTAGACGGTAAACCCATGGCTGAGCGAATGCCAATCTACAAAAAAGCGGGTAGGCGCCTGTTGTTACTTATGGTGCTAGGCATAATTTACAACCACGGCTGGGGCACCGGAATGCCAGCGTCATTAGACGGCATTAGATACGTCAGCGTACTGGGTCGCATCGGTTTGGCATGGTTTGTCGCCGCAATGCTGGCTTGGCACTTTGGTCTACGTGCACAAATCATCATAGCTGGCGCAATATTACTGGGTTACTGGGCTTTGTTAATGCTGGTATCAATAGACGGTTACGGCGGCGGGGTATTAACGCTCGAAGGCTCAATAAACGCATGGTTCGATAAAACACTGTTACCGGGCATTAGATATCGTGATTTGCCGGTCGACCCCGAAGGATTGCTATCAAACTTCACCTCAATCGTAAACTGCATGATAGGCGTATTCATTGGCAGAATGCTGGTGGCATTCCAATCTAAACCCATGATATTACTGCGTAACTTAACGCTGGTTGCATGCGTATGTATAGCGGTTGGTTGGTTATGGCATTTAGTATTCCCGGTCAACAAATCATTATGGACCAGCTCATTTGTACTGGTCAGCTGCGGCTATAGCATCCTATTGCTAGCAATCTTCTATTTCATTTGTGATGTGCTGAAATGGCAAAAACTGTCGAAGCCCTTCATGGTTATAGGCGTTAATGCAATAGCTATTTACATGGCGAGTAGCTTGGTTAATTGGTCGTATAGTTCGAATAGTTTGTTCTCAGGGTTGATATCGTATAGCCCGGTTGATTGGCAGCCGTTGTTGCAGGTTTCGGCGCTGTTAATGTTGCAAATCACGCTGTTGGCTTGGATGTATCGGCAGAAGATATTTATTAAGATTTGAATAAAAAATGCGGGGATGAATCACCCGCCTACATCGAAACCCCGTAGGCGGGTGATTTATCCCCGCTTTTTTATCTGTTTATTTAGCACAGCCTATTTATATCTCAACCCTAATCATCTTGCCAACGTTTCCCAGATTGCTTTTCCCCTCAGCCCCTGTTAACGTGAAAACCTTCAATATCCGGGAAACAATCACGATGACACAGGCAAAATTGCCGACAAAAGAAGAGCTACAAACGCTGTTAGAGCAAAAAGGCCGTGAAGCATTGGTTTGGTATGCTTGGCGTAACGCCATGCGGGCTTTACCTGCTTTGGGTCGATTACCTATAACGACTATTTGGTCTGAAAAACCGATTTACCGTGTTTTTACAGTCATTCGGGCTAATGTGTTCGCTTTTGCTTATGGTATGCCTTTGTTAAGGCTTGCCACCAACAACAACATCGCCGGCAGCGCCGCCGCCGCCGCCAGCGCCGCCACCGCCTACGCCGCCTACGCCGCCGCCAACGCCGTCAACGCCGCCGCCTACGCCGCCGCCAACGCCGCCTACGCCGTCAACGCCGCCGCCGCCGCCACCGCCACCGCCGCTAACGCCGCCAACGCCGCCACCGCCTACGTCAACGCTGCCAAAGCAGATTACCAATATCTTACAAGCACTCAATCATCCATTAGAGATATTTGGAAAGAACCACTATGGTGGGATGATAAACCAACCAAGATAGCCGCGCTGGAACGCTTCTTTCTAAAAGATCTCCTTGATAACGGTTTGGATTTTCTGGCCGATGATTTCAAAAAACTCTGGGCAGGTGAGCATCCCGGTGATCACCTGCAAAATTACCTCAAAAATGTCAGCGAAAGCGAACTACAAACCGCCAAAGATATACGCAAGCTGATTCATGGTGATGCAGTCGAAGAAAACTACGCAGTAAGAGTCATTTTAATCGGCCCGGGTGGTGCGGGTAAAACCTCATTATTTGAACTTTTGACCAAGGGCGAAACCACTAAGGGAACGGCGCCTACCGAAGGAGTCAGCTACCAAAATCACACCCCAGTAGATCTCACTCAGCATTTACTTGAAAAGGACCAACAAAAATACAATCTGGACTTATACCTTTGGGACTTCGGTGGTCAGGCCATTTTCCACAGCCTGCACAATGCGTTTATGCACGAAAATTGCGTCTATATATTAGTGGTCGACAGTCGTCATGAACAGGCCCCAGATGAATGGTTGGCGCAAATAGCCTCGATCACTGGCAATCAAGGTAAAGTCATAGTTGTCACCAATTGGTTTGACGGTATTGAATGCCAACAAAACAGGCGTGGGCTTATTCGCAGGTTCCCTAACTTGATCGACGACAGCAGCTTTCACGATTTTTGTTGTCAAACCATCAATTCAGCTGAGTTTAAAGGGTTCATCAATCAATTGATTAATACCTGTATCCATAGCCAGCGGCTGATCTTTAGTGATACACAACAAGCCATGGATTTAGTCAAAGCGCAATATGAACAGCAAAACTTTATCTCTGAGGACGATTTGCTCGAATTACTAGAGCGAAATATTCCCAGTTTGAATGATGCGCAGGCTGAAAGACTTTCAAGTAAGCTCAAAGAATTTGGCCGTTATGTGAGCGTGGATTGTAACGGCCAACATTTGTGCTTGAAACCTGAATGGATTGTCACCAAAACGTATCAACTGATTTATGACAAACAAGTGCGACTCAATAAAGGCATAGTCACTTATAGAGAGATTAAAGCTGCACTAAAACGAATAAACGAAAAAGATAAAACACCAATGCCTGTCGGTGAACTGGCCGATAAAATCAGTGACTTTATGATTAACCAGTCGGTGTGTATTGAGTTACATAAAAAAGGGCTGCTATCGAGCAAACGTTTTTTTATGCCTGATGCTGTTGCAACAAACGAACCGGCACAACTTGCTGATTTACTGGCTAAATCAACCCAAATTGTGTTGGCCTACGAAATGGCATTCTTCCCCATTGGTCACCGCTCTCGACTGGTTAGCGAGTTTTACAATCATGCTCAAATCACTTTTGACGAACAAAATGGCGTATGGCGAGACGGCATGATTGTGCACTTGAAAGACACCGATGATTGCTTGGTCTTAGAATATCAACCTCGCCTGCAACGTATTCAACTGTCGTTGATTGGAAACGCAAAAGGGCTGGCAACATTATTGGATATAGCCGATGTAACGCTCGAAGAAGTGACTGGTCGTGAAATCATCGGCTATCCCATTTATGAAAAGAACATAAAAGGTCTTTTCAACAAATCAGCACCGTTAGTTGACCAAGACGGTCAACTAGCAAAAATGTCGATTGTTAACAACTATTCAAATTGCCATATTCATACCAAAGGAGATCATAAAGTGGGTGATATTAATATAGAAAACAGCAACATCAAAAAAAGTGCAATCGGCGATGGTGCAACTAACATGTCAAACACCACCCAAACAATAAACGCCGACCAAAAAGCATGGATGGCAGAGGTGATTAACCAAGCCATCGCCGCCGCGATGAGCCACAACAATCACGAACAGGCATTCACTACTTTAGTCGCAGCCAAAACCGAATTGGCCAATGTAAAAGACCAATTGCCACAATCGAGTGAACCAGAGGTTAATTCGGTATTAGAAAAAGTCTGGACAGGCATGAAAGAAGTTAACACCGCAGGCACCATGATGAAAAATGCCAATGAATATATCACGCCTTTAGTTGCATCGGTTTTGACTTTATTGGGGTTAGGTTGATCGTTTAAAAAAACACCAGGAAACACCATTTTACACTATACTTATATCCAGTGATTTAGTTAATCAACATTGCAATGAGGAGAATAAAATGGGTCTTATGCATGGTTGTTTCGAAAATGATTGTATTGGTGAGGCTAAGGCCGAATATCAGTTTGACAGCGATGTTCAACTCGCCGATAAACTGACTTTACTGGCTGGTCAAATTAATGTCGCGACCTACCGTTTCTTAAAATTACTTGCCGAATTCGACAAGCGAAAAGGCTGGTGTAAACACGGTATTCGTTCATGTTCGCACTGGCTAAATTTAAAATGCAATATGGATGCGTCCACTGCCCGTGAAAAACTTCGAGTAGCCCATTGCCTAGAAAACCTACCCAAAACCAATGAAGCCTTCGAAGGCGGTGAACTTAGCTATTCAAAAGTGCGAGCCATGACCCGAGTAGCAACCGACGATAACGAAGATGTGTTATTAGAAGTGGCTTACGGCGGTACTGCTAGTCATATGGTTGAACTGGTACGTAGGTATCAAAGGGTAGATGAAAACCAACAACCTGTAGGTCAAGGTGATGAGTATCAACAACGAAAACTGAACTATTACCAAGACAAAGATGGCATGTGGATTATAAAAGCAAAGCTGCCACAAGTAGAAGGTGGGCTGCTGGTCAAAGCCATCGAAGAAATCGTCAGACAAGAAAACAAAAACGCGTCCGCGGACGCGCCTAAAGAGGAACTGAACAGTGTTGAGAAAGATACGTTCGCCCAAAAACGTGCTGATGGATTGGCCGCGCTGGCTGAACATTTCATCGCCACAGCCACTGTCGATGACGAAAATGGCGGCGCGCAACCTTTAGCAGGCCATGAGCGTTGTCAGGTGGTACTTCATTTAAACGTTGATACATTAAAAGCAGAGCATGAACGCCATCATGACGGACACAATATGGACTACCAATGGATAACGGCGAAAAATGCCAAACGCTTTAGCTGTGATGCCAGTTTGTATACAGTTTTAGAAGATAAATACGCTAACGTGTTGAATGTAGGCAGAAAAACCAGAACTATCGGCGGGGCGTTGAAGCGTGCGCTTGATGTCAGGGATGAGAGTTGTCAATTCCCCGGCTGCTGTGCTAACAAGTATGTTGATTTTCATCATGTTACACATTGGTCCGAAGGAGGTGAGACTGAACCTGACAATTTGATCAAATTATGTCGCTGTCACCATGGGTTGTTACATCAAGGTATTTTCACTGTCGCGCTGGTGCAACAAACCGATAAAAATCATGGTCAAAAATGGCTGTTTAAAACCGCTGCTGGTGAAGTTATTGCACCGAATTCTGTATTGCCGATGCCCACAACCAGCGACCATATGGGGCTGCAATGGCCAAGCATTGACAAACGCTCTATTGTTTCTCGTTGGCAGGGTGAGCCATTGGATTATCCTAGGGCACTTAGAGATTTATTTTGGTGTAAATATCAGAAGCACGTTTCATTTGATCGCAATCATTAATAAATAGGTGCGTTCAACGCCGCAATCAAAAACTACATGCGTAAGACCATCAATCGTTATATGCTGTCGGCATTAAGACGTACGACCAAGGCATAACCTATGAAAACCAACAATCCAAAATCAAAACCAACCTCTTTAGCCATGAATATGAACATCCCATTTATGATTAAAACTAAATATTATATAGGCTTAGCGGTGTTGCCAATGGGATTAATGTTTAGCGCTTTTGGCGTGCTCTATTTGATTATGCAAGTCTTTGGGTGGACAGGAACAATCCCTCGTTCTGAAATCGCTGTATTTCTTGTTGTTTTTATACCGTCGATGGTTGGTCTGATGCTGGGTGGGTTTTGGCTGGGTTGGCAACTCAATAAATTAATCGCACGGGTTGTTTATGGTTGGAGCGCCGATAAGGCATATAAGGCTTTTAATTGTTCTGATGTGCCGGTTGAATGGTATAAAGACCCCGCTTTAGCTGAAATGCCTGCCGCAGTAAGACAAAAGAACAGCGCTTGGGCCACAACTCGAAAGCAGGGAAAATTGTCGTTTGTTGTTAAAACGGGTGTTTGCCAATGGGGTGGGCTGATGTTTCTGATTATGGGGTTAATTCCTGCTCTTAGAAGCGAAGTGGGGGTTCAAATGTTGCCATTGGCTATGGATGCGTTGTTGTGGATTGTGGCTGGTGCCATATTTGGGCTGTTAACGTGGCATTTGTCAGAAAGACAATTTTTGAAGCAACAAAATGATTCAGAGGAAAACAACCCATGACACTACTAACCCTAATACTATTCATACCAGCCTGTTTTGCGCTGAATATGATCCCTGGGCCAAATAATCTGCTGAGCATGAGCAATGCCCAGCGGTATGGTTTTCAATATGCCTTAATTGCCGGGGTCGCTCGGCTGGCTGCGTTTGTTGTGTTGATTGCACTGGCGGGCACTGGGTTTGCCACGCTTTTGTATATGTTGCCATCGCTGTTTTTGGTTATTAAAGTGGTGGGCGCGGTTTATATTTTTTGGATTGCTTATCAACTGTGGTGCTCAGAGGTGGTTGATATTGATGAGCATATTAAAAATAAAGCGTCTTTAGTGCAATTGGCCAAACAAGAGTTTTTGTTGGCGGTGGGTAATCCTAAGGCTGTTTTGATTTTTACGGCATTTTTTCCACAATTTATTAACCCGGCTGAAAATACCACGGTGCAGTTTGCGCTATTGGGCGCGGTGTTTTTAGGCCTTGAGTTAGTCGCCATAGCCATTTATGCCTGTTTTGGTTTGTACTTGCGGCGCTGGTTTTCGCAACCGGGTATGAGAAAATTGTTTAACCGTGGTTGCGCCGCCTTTTTGGGCTTTTTGGGGTTAGGTTTGCTGCTTGAGCGCAGTCACTAATATGAATTACTTATCATGAACATCGAACAACAATTTCTCTTCTTTTTCAGCGCTTTGGGCGCATTCAACGGCCTATTATTAGGCGGTTATTTCTTTTTTAGTAAACCCAAACGTGTTGCTAACCAGTTTTTAGGCGTTTTGCTGCTGGTGATGAGTATTCGTATCTGGAAGTCAGTGTTCTTTTATTTTAACCCTGAGCTGTCAAAAGTGTTTTTACAGGTTGGTTTGTCGGCATGTTTTTTGATTGGGCCATTTTTGTATTTTTACTTGTGTGAAATGGTCAAAGTACAACATCACAAGCGGTCGTGGAAACTACATTTGGGTTTGTTGGTTGCCATTATTATCGGCGTAGGCATTAGTTATCCGTTTCAAGTTTATCCTGAATATTGGCGTACAATTTATCTCACTATTTTTTATCAATGGTTGGTTTATTTGGTGGTCTCGGCGATAACCATTCGTGCGGTTTTGGCTAAGGTTTTTAAGCGCAGCCTTGAGCCACAAAAAAAACTAACGCAAGATGAGATATGGATGCTCAGTGTTTTTGGTGGCAATTGCCTAATTTGGTTTGCTTATTTTACCGCTTCTTATACCTCTTATATTGTCGGTGCATTGTCGTTTTCATTCGTGGCTTATCTGTTGGTGTTGCAGCTGTTTTTTCACAAAAAAAATGCGCAAGTAGATAAACCACAAAAGTATGCCGATAAGAAAATTGACGACAATCAAGCACAAGTGTTATTGGCTCAGTTACTCGAAATAATGGAGCACGATAAGCTCTATCAAGACGCTAATTTAACCATGCCGATGGTCGCTAAAAAGATGAATATTTTAACCCAACGTTTATCGCAATTACTTAACGACAACCTGCAAAAAAGCTTTCCTGTGTTTGTTAACGAATACCGCATCAAACAGGCGCAGTTGCTGTTAAGTGGCGACAAAGCGATGAAAATGGACACCATTGCTGACGAATGCGGTTTTAATTCTAACTCTACCTTTTATGCCGCCTTTAAAAAGGTCACAGGCACCACGCCTGCTAAGTTCAGGGGTGCCAATATATAAATTAGGAGAACGAAAATATAATCGACTAATGTATTTGCCCTGCCTAAACCTCACCATGACCTCACTTTTATCTACACACTAAAATCTAGAGGTCGTTTATGACAATTCGTTTATTGTTGGTTCTGTTAGCTATTTTCACATTTAATTTTCAGGCCAAATCAGCTGATGACGAAGTGCTTATTCGTCAGACATTACAAAACTATATTGAGGGCACTTCGTACAATCGCCCAGAACAGATCACAAAGGCGTTTCATGAAACTGCACCGCTGTATTTGAGCAAAAAAGACAAGCCATTATGGACGGTACCAGCCAAAGAATACATTTCGTGGTTTGGCAAAAATCAGGGGCAGTTTAATGGCAGGGTAGGGGAGATCATCGCGCTGGATATTACGGCTGATGTGGCCGTGGCTAAGGCCGAAATTCTGATGCCAAAAAGAAACATTCGTTTTGTTGATTTGTTTATACTAAAAAAGCTGCCCAATGGCTGGAAAATCATGAGTAAGACCGCCACCAAAAGCGAATCTAACGCCCACGGTAAACGTATATTGTTTATCGTTTCAAATGCACATTTTTATGGTGATTCGAACATTAAAGCGGGTAGTAGTTTTTCTGAAATTGTAAACGCTTATGACGAGTTTAAGCGTGCAGGTTATACCGTCGATTTTGTTA
>CALKGI010000150.1 GCA_938085045.1 uncultured Alteromonadaceae bacterium | reverse complement strand
TTTCGTTGTTAAAAACACCTAGCCGAACACCCAAATTTCAATGGGCGGGGCAAACTTACAAAATTGAAGCTTTTTTGGTGGGTTTGAAAAACCGTTCACATTTACAAATCAATTCGTTGGAAGATGCCAAAGCATATAGAGTGGGTACCATTCGGGGTTATCATGCCGATCATTTCCTGCAAGAGGCTGGTTTTACGACTGATGAAAATTTGATTTTAAGCGTTAAATATCAAAGGATGTGGCGTTTGTTGTTTAAACGCCGGATTGATTTTGTGTTGACCAACAACCTTGCACTTGGCCGAGAGATTGGCAGTATTGGACTCGATGTAGATATGGTTAAACAATACTTTGCGGTAAAAAACTTTCCGAATGAGTTACATATTGCGACGAACCTGAGCACTGATAAAAAAACGGTAAGACTGCTGAGTGAGGCGCTTAAATCACTTAAACGAGGTGGGCGTTATCAGCAGATCATTGATAAATGGGGGCTGTAACCCCCATTGATTTTATGAGCATCTAAGAGACACTGCCAAAAAGCCTGACAATGTTCTGGCATCTTCGGCCAATCGTTCATGACAACCTTGTTCCATCACTGTGATACGAGAGCCGTCACTTAGCACTAAATTCAATTCATATCCTCCACTTTCTTTAGACACCATTTGCAGCGCTTCAATGCGAGACAGTGGCAGCGTACGGCGATTTCGTCCATGACCGAAACTGCCGTTGTCACGATTAAATACTAAAGGCCGAGCTAACTGATACAAACTAAACGCGCCGATGACGAAAAATAATGCACTGATTATCAGCGGTAACATTACTGTATCGAGACTTTGGTTGTGGATCATTTGAGCGCTGATTGAACCGCTGGCCGCTATGCCAAAGACCAATAAACTCGCTAACATCACCAATGAGCGGCGGGTGATTTTTACTGCCATGGTATTTTGATTGACGCGAACCAGTTTTACTGTGTTTAAGCTGCTAGTAGAAGGCGTACTTTTGGTGGCCATCACGCCAACATTGGGATTGGTAATTTGAGAAGTTGAGGCTGCACTTGGTGCATGAGCCGTTCTTTCATCTTCTAAATCGGCGAATGAGCTGACATCTATTTTACGATTCGACTTGAGCTTAAAGATAATGACCAACAAATGCAGGGTCGCGCCACTAACTAACATGGCAATGGCAAGCCAGCTGTAATTTGAAAGGTAACCACTGATTTTACTGGGCAGGTTTTGTTGTAATAGCTGGGGAAAATAAATGGCCACGATACCCAGCATTAACAGGGCGGTGGCGACAAATCCTAATGTATTATTTTGACGTGAGACGTTCATTGACTGATTTCCTTATGATTTTTTGCTAGTCGTCGTAGCGAGTAGCTGAGTTAAATTTTAGAACTTCCCGTTGTACTAACAAGGCTGATTCTCAATATCCAAAATTTCAAAAGCCGTGATAAACACACTTCAATGGTTGAATTGTAGGCATGTGAGCGCAGTGATTTGGTTGGTTGAAAATAACTCGATGCGCTAGAGGCTATGTTAAATAAGGGTTTTAGTCTGTGGCGTATGTGGTTAGTTAATGAAGCCTCATTTCACCAGATATGACAAGGGAGAGTAAGCCCGTGACTGATCGGGAACTCTTACCACAGTGCTTGAAGCTCAAACTGACGACAGCTATGGCAAATGTCTGCAAACCATGGGGATTGTATTTTACGATTTAGGGCTTATCCGTTAAACTGGCGGCAGATTTTTACGGCAAAATTCAGGAAGTTACCATGCAAAATGCTTTCCCCCACCTTTGTAATGACACCACTTTAGATAACAAAGCCACAAGCAATGATAAAGTCGCCCTTGTTATGGGTGACAATAGTTATTCCTACGGCGAAGTCAATCTCCTCATCAACCGAGTTGCCACTGGCCTTTTGGCTGACAAAGAAGATTTAAAAGAAGAACGTATAGCCTTTTTCATGCCCGCCAGCTTAGATTATGTCACCACCATGCACGGCGTATGGAGAGCTGGTGGTATCGCGGTGCCGTTGAATGTGGCATCGGCAGTTGTTGAACTTGAACATTATTTGTCATGCGCCAGTGTCAAACGCTTAATTGCGTCAGCCGAATATCATGAATCATTACGTGCCTTGTGTGAGTCTTTGAATATTGAGCTGTATTGTTTAGATGATGTTATAGCCGATGAAGCTGGTACACTGCCGCAAATAAAGATGATTCGCCGCGCCATGATGTTGTTCACCAGCGGCACCACCAATAAGCCCAAGGGTGTGGTCAGCACCCACAAAACTCTTCACGCCCAAATCACCACGCTTGTTGATGCTTGGGCATGGACACAAGATGACGTTATTCCTTTGTTTTTGCCGGTTCATCATGTGCACGGTATTGTAAATGTACTCAGCTGCGGTTTGTGGGCTGGGGCTACAGTGCACTTATATGCCGGTTTTGACATGCCTAAAATTACTCGCCAAATCGCCGATGGGGTTTTTAATGTGTTTATGGCAGTGCCGACCATTTACGTGAAACTCATTCACTATCTTGATGAATTTAAAAAGAGCGAAGGGCAAGAGCTGGCACAAGTGCAAAAGATTTGTGATGGTTTTAAAGCAATGCGGTTGAATATCTCTGGCTCTGCGGCATGTCCGGTAAAACTGTTTGAACAATGGCAAGCGTTAACAGGCCAAGTGTTGCTCGAACGCTATGGCATGACCGAAATCGGTATGGGTTTATCTAACCCTTATAACGGCGAAAGACGGGCAGGGCATGTAGGCCAACCTTTGCCGGGTGTTGAAGTGGCGTTGTTTGACGAAGACCATAAGCTTATTGCAGACGAAAGTATTCCCGGTGAAATCCGCATCAAGGGTAAAAACGTATTTTTAGAATATTGGAATAACGAAAAGGCCACTCTTGAGAGCTTCAAAGACGGCTGGTTTTGCACTGGAGACGTAGCCGTTATTGAAGACGGTTACTATCGAATCATGGGGCGCTCATCAATCGACATCATAAAATCGGGCGGTTACAAACTCTCGGCACTCGAAATTGAAGGCACATTGCTGACCCATGACAACATTCATGAAGTGGCGGTGATTGGTGTGCCTGATGACACTTGGGGCGAATCTGTGATGGCTTTTATTGGCCTCAAAGCTGGCAAGAGCCTTGATTATGCTGAATTAAAAGCTTGGTGTGATGGCAAAATGTCGTCGTATAAAATTCCTAAGGCAATTCGAATTG
>CALKGI010000149.1 GCA_938085045.1 uncultured Alteromonadaceae bacterium | reverse complement strand
TAACAGTCCAGTTCCGCGATCGCCGGCTGGGGGCTCACGGGGCAGAAATTACCCTTCACTCATTGAATTGTCAATGTGTTCTAAAGTATTGTTCGAAAGATATTACATCCATTTCAAAGTTAATCCCCTTTATCTGCACCTCTGTTAAAGCAAAAAAATAAACCGCTATGTTTTTCTGGAAACAACATCTGTTGTACTGAAAATAGAATTACCTCTTGACATCGGTTTAATCGTTTGTATCATATAAATCGAATGAACTGTTTGCATCGTATTATGAATTCTTATTTTAATTTCCTCTAAGTGAGGTAATTATTTCGCTATGTTACTAGTCACAATTGCTTATTTGCGAGATTAAGTCATATATACCAGCGAAGGTTTAATGTAACGCATCAATGACACTGTCCAACTCAATGGCCCTACCGTTGAGCACCACAGAGTGATTTATGGGGGTCAGTTAAAAGTTTAGTTTTGGGAGCTTTGTCATGAGCACATCAAATGACATACAAGGAGTAGAGAAAACCAATCAGGATAACCTGTCATCCTTGCATTTTGCGATATTCAATCAAGTCAAAGACAGCGTTGTAGTCACAGATAAACAAGGTTGTATTGTTTATGTCAACCAAGCCTTTTGTTTATTAACACAATACTCCGAAAATGAGGTTATGGGCGAAAACCCATCCCTATTGAAGTCAGGCGTTACCTCTGCGGACTACTATCAAAAGATGTGGTGCGAACTGAAAAACACAGGCTTTTGGTCTGGCGAGATATGGAATCGCAAAAAAGACGGCACTTTGTTTTGCGAAGCCCAGACCATCGCGGCTAAGTATGATGATGAAGGACTGTTGAGCCACTACATTTCAACTTTTAGTGATAAAAGTGCTGAGCTGGAAAATAAAAGACAGCTTGATTACGTCGCTTATTATGATCAACTGACCAAACTACCCAATCAAAACAGACTCATAAAGCAGCTAGAAACCATGCAAAAGGCAAGGGCTAGTTTTAATATGATGATTATCAAAATTAATGAAATGGATGATATTTGCAATACCTATGGTCCATTGTTTGGCGAGCAAGTGTTAGTTGTGTTAGCCGAACGCTTATCCGTCATGGGTGAATACAAGGCATTTATTGCTCGCATGGCAGAGCATGAATTTGCGTTGATTGCGCCTGTGCAGATAGCACAAGAAAAAATAATCTCTGCGCTTTATTTTATTCTCAATAAACCAATGACCATCAACGGCCAAGAAGTGATTGTTAGCATACGGATTGGCGTAATGACCGTATTAGATGACTGGACAGATACCAAACAAATTTTGGCTAATACTCGGCTGGCATTGCAACAAACCTCTAATGTCCATGAAAACGGCCATTTTGTTTTTATCGAATCAATAAAGCAGGCTATGGAAAAGTCTTATTCAATCGCTCAGGCAATCAAACGTGGTTTGCTCGATAATCAATTTGAACTCTTTTATCAACCACAAATAGACATCAATAATGGTTTATGTTGTGGTGCTGAAGCGTTGATCCGCTGGCGGAAAAACGGACATTACGTGCTACCAAGCCAATTTTTGCCTGAAGCAAAAAAATATGGTTTGTTGGCAAAGATTGACCGTTATGTATTTGAAAGGGTGTTACAAGATATCCAAGCATTAAGAGCTGAGCAGGTAGTCATACCGAGGATAGCCATTAATATGGCAGGGGCTTTACTCCCTTTGGACAATATTTTATTTTTGCTGGAAAAGTACAAGGTGTTGGTCGATGAAATCGAGATAGAAGTTACTGAGGTATTGGTCACCGAAGATGATCATCAGTTACTTGACTATTTGAGCGCACTGGAAAACGTCCACATTAAATCATCTATAGATGACTTTGGCACTGGCTATTCTTCATTATCTCGCCTTAGGGTACTGCCATGTAGTCAATTAAAAATAGACAAGCAATTTGTCGATAACATTGAAAATGATGTCGTCGCCAGACAAGTCTGTGAAAGTATTGTTGTCATCGCTAAAGCGTTCGGCAAAGCCGTCTTGGCCGAAGGTGTTGAAAACGCACAACAACTTGAACTGCTGAAAAACATGAATTGCGACATCTGTCAGGGTTTTTTCCACAGTAAACCGTTGCCTTTTGATGCATTTATAGACTACCTGATCGCCGAGTAACTGAAAATTATATTTGCCTCAGACAGTGAGAATTTCCAAAAATGATACTTTGACAGTTGGGAATACTTTCTTGGGCAAGCAAATTAGCGTTTTAAAAAATATATTGAGGTGGCTTACATGCGACATACAAATTCAAAAACGCCAAATTTAGCAAATAAACAGATCTTGATAGCTGAAGATAATTACAGTAATCAATTGGTTATAACTGGAATGCTTGAATTCACTAAAGCCTGTACTCTTATGGTATTCAATGGCGAAGATGCTGTAGAGCAATTTAAGTTGCTTAAGCCGGACCTAGTTCTCCTAGACATCAATATGCCTGTGATGGATGGTCTTACCGCCTGTAAACTTATTAGAGCCATTGATGACCAGGTGCCTTTAATTGCCATTACCGCTAATGTCAGCAATAAAGAAGTTGAGTTGTATCTTGCTAGTGGTTTTGATTATGTCATTGAGAAGCCGTTAATGTTGATGGCGTTTTATCAAATACTGGGCAAAGTTTTCGATAACACCGATAACTAGGACGTTGTATGGCTGCGATACCATTTAACTTATAGACAACAAACCTCACATCTACTGACTACCCTCTATTTTTCAATGTATCCTTTGGCTTTGTTATTCTTATTTTTGTTTTAACATGTGCAATGCATTTCGTTTTTGATCTTTAATTATCAGCGTTCGAAATACTGGCTTGAATCTTGAATAAATAACACCAAGACAGTATTCCAAAACAGCAATCGGTTGATTGGAGAGAGAGACTATGCAATCCGTATTAAATCTAACGCCAGAGTCAATTACTGAGGTTCCCAGAGATACGTCACGCCAGCAATCTGGCGGTGTACACGACAAAGGGGGCGCAGGTGAGTTCGACAGTGTTTACGAACAAGAACTCTATGAAAATAGGGGGCAGAATAGAGATCAGAGCCGAGATCATGATAAAGACAATCGCTCATCACAGGGCGGCAATGATCTACAGCGTATACGGCAATCTGAGGCCGAATCTAGACAAAACGATGAGGCAGAGCACAGTCAAGAAAAAGATGTCCGCGATGGAAAAGCGCGGCTTCAAGACGAGCAATTAGCTGCTGATGGCAAACTCAAACGTAACGAATCGAGTTCAACGATTATCGGTAAACCGATATTCGACTCTAGCACAGTGGGTGGCGGCAACACTAAATCAGACAAATTTAGCGCTGAACAAGCTGCTGAACCGCTGGCATTGACTAAAACCGATAAGTCAGTCGATCAATTGCTCAGTGTGGTAGAAAAAGCGGAAACCCTACTTCGTCAAAATAATGGCACTGCAATTCGCGCTGGCGAAAGTGGCCGTGCGTTGACTGAACATATCTCTCGTCAAAATACTTTGTCAGCGGCAATCGATACAGCTTTGGCTGAAAAAGGCGGCGAAAAAGTCACACTTAACGACATTATTAACGGTTTTTCAAATACAATGGACGACGAAAAAACGGCTAATACTGCGGCAAATCAGGGGATTGCCAAGGGCGAACCCTATGGCAAAGGTGAAAATGGTGAAAAATCAGGTCAGCTTAATCAGGCAGGATTACCATTCAAACAAGGTGCTAAAAACTCTTCTGACGGCGTCATTCATACACCGGGTATTAATCCCAAACTGGGCGACGATGGCGAGAAAACCGCAGCAGCTACCAATGCAAAACCAGAACTGTTTGCTGGAAAATTAAAATCTGATGATATTTTCATTTCAGATAAGCCTACGGGCAAAGACCCTTTGGCCGATATTGAAAAAGCCATGAGTAAAACGGCCGTGCAAGGTCAACCGCTTGTTAAAAGTGATGGTTCAGCTGGCGAAGACAAACTTCAAACCTTGATGAGTAAAGGTGACGACAAACTTCAGACATTGATTGCTAAGGAAGCCGCTAAAAATAACTCTGAAGGCATGCAAACAACGGGTATAAACCCTAAAAACCTTAAAACTAGCGAGCAACCCGCAACGCAAGTACCTGACATTTTGGCGCATCAGCAAGCCAAAGGTTTAAAACCAGGCCAACAGCCGCAACAAAAACCGGTTGAAATTGAGCAAGGTAAACCGAACATCGACCTTGCAGTTGTTCCTGATAATGGTCGTAAAGATGGTGTATTGGAAACCGGTGGCATTGTCTCTCCTCAATTCGACGGTCCAGCTAAAGAACAACCGATTACTCGTCCGTTTGAGACCGCAGGAAAACCGCAAATGACACCCCTGCTCAGTGCCAATGAATTGGCTCAGGCCAATCAAAACGAAGCTAAACCTTTGAACGGACAAATGGCAGCGCCAGATTACCAAACCAAACCTAAGGTCGATAAAGCCGACAGACCGTTTATTGGTGCTACGGGTAAAGGCGATAAGAAAAATGCCAATATACTCGGTACTGCCAAAGCGTCTGCATCGGGCGCCAAATTAGCCCCTGATGCTCCGATTTCTGCCGAGTCAGCAAAAATGACTCAAGAGTCGCAGATGAGTGAACGCAAGTTGATGGAAACCATTATGGCCCAAAGTGGTCAACAGCAATCCGATACAGCACAAGTTGACGACAAACTGGCTCGTATGATGCCCAAAGACTTAAATGCATTGATGGGCAACAACAAACCGTTTAACCCGCTGTCTTCAACAAGCAATGCGTTTTCAGTCGATAACAACAACAGTCTGAACCCTGCGACAGCTGCCAAAGCAGCAGAAAAAGCTACTGAGCAGTTTACTCAGGCACTGAATACCACCAAACCTGATTTTTCAGCCAACATGAAAGAGAGATTGGTGGTTATGATGAACAAAGGCGTACAATCGGCCAATATTCGTCTGGACCCGGCTGAGCTTGGTCAAATGCAAGTGAAAATGTCGATTGAAAATGATGTTACTTCAGTGAGCATTGTGGTACAAAACAGCCAAGCTAAAGAGGTTTTGGAAGAAACCATGCCAAAACTCAAAGAAATGCTAGCTGAGCAAGGCATTGAAATGGATGAAGGTTCGGTGGAGCAGGAATCTCGAGAAGAACGAGAGCAACGCGAATTGGGCGAAGGTCAACATCACACCGGACAACATGCCAGTGAGTCAGATGATTCTGAACAAGATGATATTGACATGTTGGCGGCTCAACAGGTAAAAATAACCAATGGCGCGCTCGGCGGCATCGACTTTTTTGCCTGATAGGGTGATATTTTGCCCAGTTAGCCGTAAAAGGTGACGAAAAGACAATAAAAGTTGTAATAGCAATTGCTATTGCACCGTGCAGATAGCAATAATATAACCAATGTTGGATTATTCGGATAATAAAAATGGCTGAAGCGGGCAAAGGTAAAGCAAAAGAAGGCAAAGGAAAGGGCGAAGAGCTTGAAATGGAAGAAGGCGGTGGTAAAAGCAAAAAAATGCTCTTTATTATCATTGGCGTTGTTTTGTTGGTTGTTATTGGCGTGGGGGCATTCTTTATGTTTGGCTCGAGCGACCCTGAAGCTGCTGCACAAGAAGCGACTATTGGTGATGATACCGCAACCGCAGAACCTGCCGCAGCGCCTGTAGAAGCCAGTGTCAGTGTCGGTACTGCTTTATATGTAGCTATGCCAAGACCGTTTGTCTTTAATGTACCCGGTTCAGTGCGAGATCGTCTCGTTCAGATTAAGGTGCAATTGTTGGTTCGCGGTGACAGTGCCGAAGAGCAGGCTAAACGTCATATTCCTTTGATTGAAGGGGCATTGCTTAAAACGTTCAGTGCAACCAATGCCGACGATTTGTCGACGACTATTGGTAAAGAAACGTTAAAAAGTAAAGCATTGCAAGATGTTCAAGCAACGATGGTCAATATTACAGGCAAAAAGATTATTGAACGGGTATTGTTTACCGGCTTTGTAATGCAATAACGGCCTATGACATACAACAACGACAAATGACAATTAGAAGCGTGGTAAAAGCGTGAGTGATTTACTCTCCCAAGACGAAATCGATGCCCTATTGCATGGGGTTGATGATGTCGATGAGGATGAAGATGAGGACGGTAGTTTTGAAGGTGGCGATGGCAAATCGGCGCCCGACAATACCCTTGATTATGATTTCTCGTCTCAAGACCGGATTGTTCGTGGCCGGATGCCAACCCTTGAAATCGTTAATGAACGATTTGCCCGTCACATGCGGATCAGCCTATTCAATATGATGAGGCGCACAGCTGAGGTTTCGATCAATGGCGTTCAGATGATCAAATTCGGCGAATATGTCCACACCCTGTTTGTACCAACAAGCTTAAATATGGTGCGTTTCAGACCACTCAAAGGTACTGGATTGCTAACCATGGAAGCACGTTTGGTGTTTATTTTGGTGGATAACTTTTTTGGTGGCGATGGTCGATACCATGCCAAGATTGAAGGGCGCGAATTTACCCCAACCGAACGACGTATCATTCAGATGCTGCTCAAGCTTATCTTCGAAGATTACAAAGAAGCCTGGGCACCGGTCATGGATGTCTCGTTTGAATACCTCGATTCTGAGGTAAACCCGGCAATGGCCAACATTGTAAGCCCCACCGAGGTGGTGGTTATAAGTTCCTTCCATATTGAACTCGACGGTGGTGGCGGAGATTTCCACGTTGTATTGCCCTATTCGATGCTTGAACCGATACGTGAATTGCTTGATGCCGGTGTGCAAAGTGACAAAGAAGACACCGACATGCGTTGGAGTAAGGCACTGCGTGATGAGATCATGGATGTTAAGGTGGATGTGTCGACCAAGTTTATAGAAACCGACCTACCACTATCCAAAGTGATGGATTTAGAAGCTGGTGATATTATACCGATAGAAATGCCAGAACATGTGGTTTTACTGGTCGAAGATTTACCAACTTACCGGGCCAAACTGGGCCGCTCTAGAGATAATATTGCGGTGAAAATAACCGAGAAAATCAAACGGCCTGAATCGGTCAAATCTGAATTGCATGTCTTTACCAAAGGCGGCAGACGAATTGATGATGATCGTGATATCGCCGTATTGGAAGAAGATTTAGTACTAAATAACGAAGCAGATGGTGAATGGCAATGAGTGATGACCAAGATACAATGGACGAATGGGCTGCGGCCATGGCAGAGTCCGGCGATGATATGGATTCTGATGAAATTGAAGTGGAAACCGCTGAGCTTGAAGTGCTCAGTGAAGACAAATCGCCTATTACGATTGAAGAAAAGCGCAAACTCGACACCATACTGGATATTCCGGTTACCATTTCAATGGAAGTTGGTCGCAGCGCAATTAGCATCCGAAACCTATTGCAGTTGAATCAGGGCTCGGTTGTCGAGCTTGACCGTGTTGCTGGTGAGCCGCTTGATGTCATGATCAACGGCACCTTGATAGCTCACGGAGAGGTAGTCGTGGTTAATGATAAGTTTGGTATACGACTGACAGATGTTATCAGTCAAACTGAACGTATCAAGAAATTACGTTAATCGATTGATGAAATGCTTTAATAAAATCAATGCCATCATCGGCCTGACTTCTTTGTTGATGGTACTGCCAGTTGAAGCTGCCAAAGAAACTGCGAGAGCCTCCCGGGAATTGCCATTTTTACCAGTGCTGGTTTCGTTACTTATTGTTGTGCTGGCGATTTTGGTGTTGGCGTGGTTTTCCAAAAAAATGAATCTTGGTTTTCCTGGTAATCGCGCCATTAAAGTGGTGACCGCATTGTCGTTAGGTGCCAAAGAGCGAATTGTTGTTATTGAAGTTAATGGCAAGCAACACCTGATTGGCGTAACACCGCAACAGGTGAACCATTTACTGACCCTTGATGAACCATTAGATATGGCTAACCCGGCGCAATCTGGGGGATTATCTTTTCAAAAAATCCTGCAAGGGGTAGGTAAAAAAAATGATTAGATTATTCCTTGCCCTAATAATTTTGATGATTGCACCGTCGGCATTGGCCGATGGTACTGGTATTCCTGCGGTAACCGTTACTAATAACGCCGCGGGCGGTCAAGATTATACCGTGACACTGCAAGTGCTAGGCATGATGACTGCGCTGAGTTTTTTGCCAGCAATGTTGATCATGATGACCTCGTTTACTCGAATTATTATTGTGCTGGCTATTATTCGTCAGGCAATTGGTTTGCAGCAATCACCGTCTAATCAGGTGCTAATTGGTATCTCGATGTTTTTGACCTTCTTTATCATGTCGCCGGTGTTCAAACAAATTGACGATAGGGCATTGCAACCCTATTTGAACGAAGAATTGAAGTCAATGGAGGCACTGGAACAGGCCAAAGAACCCATTAAAGCCTTTATGCTATCGCAGACTCGAATAACCGACTTGTCTACTTTTGCAGAAATTGCAGGGGTAGAGCAAATGAATTCGCCCGAAGAAGCACCTATGACTGTGATCATCCCCTCGTTTATCACCAGCGAATTGAAAACCGCCTTTCAGATAGGGTTTATGTTTTTCATTCCGTTTTTGATCATCGATTTGGTGGTGGCCAGTATCTTGATGGCCATGGGTATGATGATGTTGTCGCCGATGATAGTTTCATTGCCCTTTAAGCTGATGCTATTTGTGTTGGTGGATGGTTGGTCATTGGTGATGGCAACGCTCGCGAATAGTTATGGTTTAGTGTGACCGTAGGAGGCATAAAATGACACCAGAAATATTTGTCGATGTACTCAGAGATGCACTTTTTTTGGTGATCATGTTGGTATCCGCCATCATCATTCCTAGCTTGTTGGTCGGTCTAACCGTTGCTATCTTCCAAGCTGCCACCTCTATAAATGAACAAACTTTGAGCTTCTTGCCTCGATTGGTTGTGACCTTGTTATCGCTAATTTATGGTGCTCACTGGTTAACTGGGCAATTGATGGATTTTACTATCGATTTGGTTACCCGAATACCCAGTACCTTGGGTTAGCGGATTTAACAGATGATTGAGTATCCGCTTAGCATCGTCATGCAGTGGCTGGCTGATTTTTTACTGCCGCTGACTCGCATCTCCGCCATGCTTGGCGTGATGGCAGGTATTGGTGCCAAAACCACCCCTATGCGAGTCAAAACGGTGTTGGCCGTCATGTTGACCATAATGGTTGCGCCCATATTACCACCTTCTCCTTTTACCGACTTGTTCTCGTTTGGCATGGTTATCATGGTGATGCAACAAATGCTTATTGGTGTCATCATTGGCTTCATTTCAATGTTGATGCTTAATACCTTCGTTCTGGCAGGGCAAATAGTTGCGATGCAAACCGGCTTAGGGTTTGCCTCAATGGTTGACCCAGTTAACGGCTTAAGCGTGCCTGCGGTCGGTCAGTTCTATTTGATACTGGCGACACTGTTATTTTGGGCGCTCGATGGGCACATGGTACTGATACAAATGGTGATGTATTCGTTCACTGCAATACCCATTGGTAGCGGCTGGTTAGAAGTGACCAACTTTGAAAAAATATTCAACTGGGGTGGTTGGATGTTCTCTACCGCTTTGGTGTTGTCATTACCCCCTATAACCGCGATGCTGACCATCAATATGACCTTTGGCATACTGACTCGTGCGGCACCGCAGTTAAACGTATTTACTATCGGTTTTCCAATTACCATGATCTCTGGGTTACTTATCTTGTGGATCACCTTAGAAAACTTTGCTTTTCACTTTGACAATCAATGGCAGCAGGCGCTCATTTTGGCCTGTGACATTATTGGCTGCTAACAAAGAGGTATTGAGATGGCTGATAGTGATATGGAAAAAACCGAGGAACCCACGGGGAAAAAAATCGCGGACGCCGCGAAAAAGGGTCAAATTGCCCGCTCCAAAGATCTCGGTACCGCATTCGTTTTAATCTTCAGTGCTATTGCCATCCTCATCCAAGGTAAAGAACTGGGCTTAGGAATGGCCAATATTATGACTCGCGCCTTGTCGCTCAATCGCGATGAAACGTACGACACTACCATGATGTTTTCGATTTGGGCTGAGGTAGGTGGCGAGTTAGTGGCGCCGATGGCGACCATTTTCTTCATCATTTTAGTGGCCGCTTTTGTTGGCAACAGTTTATTGGGTGGATTTAACTTAAGTGCCGAGGCCATGATGCCCAAGGCCAGCAAAATGTCTCCGGCCAAAGGGGTTGTTCGTATGTTCGGACCTAAGGCGGGGGTTGAGTTGCTTAAATCACTGTTGAAATTCTTTGTGGTCTCTAGCGTTGCTTATTTTATTCTGTACGCATTTTTTCCCG
>CALKGI010000148.1 GCA_938085045.1 uncultured Alteromonadaceae bacterium | reverse complement strand
AAATCACCCGCCTACAATTTTACAGCGCATTGCCTTACTCATTAAGCGCCTTAGCCAATTGAGCCTCACTTTCAATCCCAGCGAAATGAATCGTGGTTTGTACGTCAAAACAATCTTTGTAAATGTAACTTGCGCCATCAGTATCTTCATTTCGCACTTCGTCGACCGGCGACTTAACCGTACGAGTACTATTGAGCATTATTCTATTCTTACCAGTTGCGCCTATTGCATGGGTCAGTTGTTGAGTATTGCCTTCGATAAACTCGATTTCGTAACCCATGTCAGGCGTTCCAAAAAGTTGATAGTCCATCGCGAAGTAACTGTGTATGGGTTCGTGAGAATAGGTCTTTTGCGCTATGCTGACGCTAAATCGGTCGTTAAGTTTGCCACCAAACCACTCGCCTTTTTCAGTGCCTCGTTTTGACTTACGCAGCTCTAGAATATCGAATTTCTGGGTGCTTGATTCGTTAATCCACACTTCACTTTTGTCTACGTCATGATAAGGGTTGGTTAATTCATATTTGCGGTTGCCTTTATTCATTACCGAATATTTTTCGTTATTGAAATCAAACCTGCCACCCACCAGTCTTAGTTGTGTTTTGGCACCATCATTGTGGTTGATATCAGATTTGACCAAACCTATGCCACGGCAGAACGTTTCGACTTTGCTACCGGTCGCAAAAGCGACACCACGGTTGAGTTCTACGTTGGTACTAATGCCTTTTACTTCTAAATAAGTGCGGTAGATATTGTCGAACAGCGGGTGGGTATTAGACGAGTCTGCCAGTATCCCTTCTAATTGCTCTATTGTTTGGCTTTTATCATGACGGTTTTCTAGTGCTTGTTGATAACGGTGAGCGATATCTAATTCATTGGCTTGGGTGAAACCGGCCATGACTACCAGTGTAAGTGCGGCTAATTTTTTCATTTTTGTACTCCATCCATCTTTTAGGTTGATGTGCGTTGTGTTGATGTGGAGCATTGTGTCATGTAAGTCACTAGGTAAAATCACCGCTATGTCATGGTTGTGTCACGAAACGATAGCCCATACCTCTGACTGTAGTCAGAAACCCTTTGCCAATTTTTTTGCGCAAGCCAAGTATGAAGTTGTCGACTGTACGGTCGGTGCCATAATAATCGCCGCCCCACACGGCGCTGATGATTTGCTCGCGCGATACTATTTGCCCAACCCTTTGCAGCATAAACTGTAATAGCTTTATTTCTTTTGCCGACAGCACTATGGTCTGGCCATTTTCGCTCAGGCATTCGGTTTTAAAGTCGAAATTAAAATCTCCGAATGTGACCTGTTGCTGCGTCACTGAGCCTAGCCTACGTTCAATTCGCGCCATCAACTCTTCTAGAGCAAAAGGTTTTTCGACATAGTCGTCGGCGCCCAATTTAAGCCCGCGAACTTTATCTTGAGTCTCAACCCGGGCCGACAACACTATTAATGGCGTGTCGTTGCCTTCACTGCGCAGCGCCGCTATCACTTCAAAGCCATTCATTTTTGGCATCATGATATCAACCACAATCAATGCTGGGTTTTCGGTTTGCGCCAGCCATAACCCCTGTTCACCGTTATTGGCGGTCAGCACTTGATAGCCTTCCATTTCTAGGGCTTTGTTCAGGCCTAGGCGAATATGCGGGTCGTCTTCAATAATCAATATGGTTCTATTCATCAGCCATTTCCAAGGTTAAGGTAAAGGTTGCTTTGGCTTGCCCGGGGTTATTTAGGCGAATGTCGCCCCCCATTTGGTCAACCAGCTTTTTGACGATAGACAAACCAATGCCCAACCCATCAGGCGACAGTTGTTTTGCATTAGGCGCACGATAAAACTCAGTGAATATTTGCTCGGCGTCGGCTTTGGCGATGCCCGCGCCCTCATCAGTCACTTTAAAACTTAATGTGTTTTTTTCACAACAGATGACACAGTGCCCTCGCTCGCCATAGCGTACGGCATTTTTCAGTAAGTTTCTAAGCACTATGCCTAATCGTTGTATATCAACAAAAACAGCTTGTTGCGCCTGATTGTCGATGGTTATCGCGCCATCAAATTCTTGAACCAAAGCATTAAGAAAATCAGACCATTGATCAGCACTTAAACACACCGGGTTGTTTGTGCCCTGCCCGCTATTGATTAGTACTATGTCGGCAAAAAAACTGTGCAGCCTGTCACCGCCTTGTATTACGGCGTCTAGCAGTTCTTGGTCGTGCCCATATTTTTGTAATAGCTCAAGGTTTAGGCGCATGCCAGTTAATGGGGTTTTAATTTCGTGCACCAACTGATTCAAAAAACTCAGCTTTTTATCTACTTGGCTTTTTTGCGTTTTTAAATCAAACAGGTAAACCCCCAAAGCCGATAGCACCAACAATAAGCCGCTGAAACTGAACAATAACTCTTGTGAAGATCCAAACGAAAATAGCGCGTTATCGTCGAGGCTTAAATACAACGGATTAGCTTGCAAAGTGCTGTTACCCAGCCGATTTAATACTGTAAAGCGTGGGAGTAAATGTTGTTTTAAATAATCACTATGCGGTAAAAACACCATTACCTCAGCGTTCGGGGTGACGCTTAAAAATACTTTATCTAACTGATATTGTTCATCAATCGTGGTGTAATCGGTTCTCTCGCGCAGTTGTGAAAACATCAGTGCGTAAGCCATTTTGGCTTCAGGAAAGATCAAGGTTTGTTCATAGGGCGATAATTCGCCGTTTGGAGACTTACTGTAAAGTTGCCACCATCTTTTAACCGCACTGGCTCTGTTCCAACTGCCTGTTTGTGTTAATAGGCGTTCTAAAAATTGTTTTTTGTCGTCGATACTCAGTTGTTCGAAGCCCGACCAATCGGCTAAAGGTTCGTCTTGCTTGGGATAAAACTCAGGCCCCAACAATTGCCCTCGCCTGTCGGCCAGCAAACGATAACCCGGCACATCGGCAGTTTCGTTAAGGTGGTTGACTATGGTTTGTTGCCATTGTTGATCCCAACCTGCCGCCAAATTGTCTTTTTGCGCCGACAAGTAAACCGACATCATTTGCGTTTCGATGCGTTGGGTGACGTAAAAAGAGTAAAACAGCAGACTCAAACCGAGCAATAGCGTTGCTAGAACGAATTTAGATTTCATTAATTATTGGTAAAAGCCAATGTTTATAGAAGAATTTGTCGCGACAGTGTGCCAAAAAAGCGCCTTGGCTACAAATATGGTGTTAATTAAGGCAAGCATTCACTTAGTTTTGCCGCCTTAAAATAGCTAAAAAGCCATCACGCAACTGACCGATGTTAAACACCGAACATTGATGATGGCCTAATCCGATCTCAGATCAATGTGTTCTTTGCTTAGAGATTTATATCTCTAAAGGCAAACCACAACCTCTTACAACTCTAACCCAATAATCGCACTGTGCTGCGTCCATTACAGCGTTACAGTAGTAGTTAGCTTTTTGTGAAGCTACTCGACAATCGCTACTCCAACCAGCAGATGCGTTCATGCTAAGACCAAAACCAATGGCGGCTATTGCTAATACAATTTTCTTTTTCATGTTAATTCCTTAAGTAAAACTAAGTTGTGGTATGTGCTTGTTATTGCTCATGTTTAAGGTTTGCAAACCGGTGATTACTATATAAATAAAAAATTGGAGGGGCAATGAAAATGGCTGTCGAAAATTGTAAAATGGGGGTCAGTTATTTGTATTCTTGGGTCAATGTCCCAATTCTTAAATCGGTTATTTAAGGTTTGAGACACTTTTTAAAAATCAACATTTTGAATGAATTTCTAGGTGCTAAATAATGTAATAAATAGCGTGATTAGTATCGGCCAATTTGGGTTAGAAATTTACGATTTTAACTCAACACTCATTTTAAAATACGGCTGAGTTGACTTAAAAAAGCGCTCTCCTTCCCTGCGCATACCAAAACGTTCATAAAACCCTGTTGCGGTTTCTCTGGCATCACACCAAAAATGGGTTATTCCTCTGGCTTTAAGCAGTAAAATAATATGTTCGAGTAATTTTGTGCCAATACCTTGGCCCTGCAATGAGGCTAAGGTGGCAAATTTTCGCAATCGCGCGCTGCGTGTTGGGGTATTTATTAGATCAGAGGTGCTTGGGTAAATCGAGGCAACGCCAACAAGTTGGTGGTCAATGTAATAGCCAAAATGCCAGCCGTCATTGTCACCTTCTATATGGCAAAATTCAGGAGGTTTATTTGGCCATAACACTTGGTGGCGAATAGGAATGGTTTGTTGCCAGGTGATCTGTTTAATCTGTTGTTGATTATTCACTTAAAATTTCCGTAGAAAACAAACACCTGTGGTTAGTTCAATGACGCCTGTGGCTGTTGTTCACAAAGGTAATTCCAAATGGTGACCAAAGTGTCAGACTCTTCACGTAAAATACCGTAATGGTCGGCCTGAGGGTCAACATGTATGCTGGCGTTAACCAATAAGTCGGCCATGGTTTCGCAGCTGGCAACATTGGTTTGAATATCACGCTCACCGGCCATTAACAAACACCGATGACTCACCACTGATGCCATATTTTTGAAATCAGCGTCTTTATAAGCCACGTAATTTGCCGCATAACGACGTAAAAAGGCCAATCGGCTAAATGCGAGATCTAATCCCTTTGGACGGTCGGTATCGGTGTCGGCGTCAACCTTGGCTTCACTAACCTTACTGAAAATCATACCCAGCGCTTTTTCGCTACCTGCGGCCAAAGACAATAAGCTGTCGATTTCGGCAGCAAACATCGAGGTACAGCTTGGCTCATCAACCATGGCAAATTCACCATGAACCAACAACAATTGACCAAACAACTGTGGTTTTAAGTTAGCTGCCGCCAGTGCCAAACCTGCCCCAGAGCAATAGCCAACTGCAATATATTGTTCAGCCCCACATTCGTCGAGTATCAAAAGCATATCAGCGACATGGTTACTAATATCAAATTCATT
This sequence comes from uncultured Alteromonadaceae bacterium, assembly GCA_938085045.1. Taxonomy (GTDB): domain Bacteria; phylum Pseudomonadota; class Gammaproteobacteria; order Enterobacterales; family Alteromonadaceae; genus JABSOG01. The sequence continues at coordinate 284 of CALKGI010000148.1, read as the reverse complement.
GTCACTCACACCACGGTCTGAGTCTTCTAAAATAGAACGAGATTCCCAAACGACAATATTGTAATGACCTTGGAAAAACTCGAAAAAAGCCTGCGCCATTTTGACGGTAAAGCCAAAAGGTATGATCAAGGCAATCCACGGTTTGTCTTGTTTTAAGTCAGTCACCGCATAGGTAAGTTCAATGCCATCATGACTCATCAATTGTTTTTCTATCACTAATGAACTCCTAACTTTATGTAGATTGGTCGTTGAACAAACCCAGGCATACCGGTTTGTTCGACGAC